>JASEHN010000203.1 GCA_030018715.1 Thermodesulfobacteriota bacterium
GAGGGGTCTTCTGGCTGCGGCGCGAACGAAAATGAGGAGATTTGTAAGGCTGTCCTTTGTAATCGGATATGGTCCTAAAAAGTGGAATCCTGGTTTAGCCGGCTTTTCCGGGAATAATTCGCGCTGATCAAGTGTTATGGGAACAGGCGTTGAAACAACCTTAGCTATCTGGCTATATCGGGCAAACATAATCTTTTGGCCATCAATGGATACTCCGATGGCCTTTTCCAGAAAGGCTTTTTCCTGCGGGCGATGATGGATCGCCTCTTCAGACAGGTATCGCTGGAGTTGTTTTTGCGCTTCCCTTTGCCCCGGACCCGTTGCCAATTTCCCGGGCACTTTATACTCAAGTATCAGATAACCATAGACAGCGTCCATCTTGGCCCGCAGGGCCGTTGCCTTTTCGTACTCCACAATATCGACATCTATGCCGATGTCCTTGAAAGCTTTCCTAAGAATTGGCTCAACACGCATCTTGATGTCTTCTTCTGTTCGCGCTCCCGAAGCGACTGAAAGAATCTCATCGGCAATCCGTGCCGTATTGATCTGCCAGTATTCCTTTTTTGCAGTCATTTTGGCGTATAAAATTTGATGATCTCGTAAAAAGTCTTTTTTGTCCTATTTTCGTCATTCCGGCGAAAGCCGGAATCCAGTCCCGCTCGGAGCGGGATTCAAAAGCTTATAAATACTCTGGACTCCGGTTTTCACCGGAGTGACGACTTTTTACGGGACCATCAAAATTAGATGGCCCTATAATTTAAAATCAGTCTAACGATGTTGACCAAAGGTGTCAATGCGAACTTTTAATCATCTTATCTTTGCGCCCTTTAAGACTTTATGGGCGTTTTTTAAATTGGAAGGTATCAGAACTTCGTAAGGGCACTTATCCAGACATTGCTGGCAATCAGAACAGGCCTTAGCATTGACTGGCAATGAACCATACTGGCTCTGGGCCCAGTCTTTCAAGCCATAATAGCGATAATAGTTTTCATAGCGGAAAACGTCGGGAATGGAGATCCCCTCCGGACAGGGAAGGCAATAACCGCAATTCCGGCAAAACCCTTTTCCGGCCTCTCCGGCTTTTTCCATAAACTTCTTGATTTCCGCGGTTGACAACTCCCTCGGCCTTTCGCCCACCTTCAGGTTTTCTTCCAGTTCATTGAGGGTCATCATACCGGGGATCGCGCAGTTGATATGGGGGTTGGAGAGGACATAGCGCAAGGCCAGTTGGGCGGGAGATTCCTCTTTAAAGAACTGGTAGTCCCAGCCTCTGGCCGGGAATTGAGCTAACCTTCCTCCGGCCAGGGGTTTCATGGCAATCAAGCCAACTCCTTTGGCAGCAGCCATGGGAAGCAGGTCAGCAGTGAGGCGATCCTCGTCAAGGGCACTGTAGGCCGCCATCAGGACCGAAAACGCTCCGGATTCTATGGCTTGCCTCATCATGGAAAGGGAACCGTGAATGCTGATCCCGATCTGAGAGGTCTTTCCTTCCTTCCGGGCCTTTTCCAGCTCTTCCAGTCCGCCGGCATTGAATAATTTTTCATATTCCGATCCGCGCACGTCGTGGAAGAGTAGGAGGTCAATCCAATCTGTCTTCAAACGGCGCAGGCACCGTTCCAGCTTTTGCCGAACTCCGGGGCCATCCCTTTCATCTATTTTTGTGGAGAGATAAAACTCTTTCCGCCTTTTCTTTAGAGCCTGCCCGATTTTTTCTTCACTGTCGCCATAACAATCAGCCGTATCGACAAAATTGATCCCGACATCGAGGGAGCGATTTAAAATACGCTCGCACTCCTTAAAGCCGATCCTCGGCAGTTTGATGGCCCCAAACCCAATCACGGAGACTGCCCACCCCGTCCTGCCTAAAATTCTCTTTTGCATCGTTACCGTTCCACGAATCTCATTTCCTGTAACACTTTAGCCCTTTGAAAAAAGTCTTCGTTTTGTCATTCCCGTGAAAACGGGAATCCAGAACCCATTAGGAAAAATCCTACCTGCCTGAGGCGGACTGCTTTCGCAGTAATGACGCTCTTAAAAATCACCCTCTTCGAGATGGTTTTCAAACAGCTAAAGTGTTACAAAAATATGTATTCTTGTTTTACATTTTGTCATTCAAAATATATATCTATTCTTAACTCTGTGGCCTCGGTGTCCTCTGTGGCAAAAACTTTATTAGCCGTCTTGCTGCTCAGGCTTGAAGATAAAGCGGTCAAAAAGCTTATGGTAAGAGGTCCAGGGGGAAGGATCACCCTTTTCCTTTTCAATCCACCCCAGGAATGCGTTGACTTTCGCGTCCAGGTCATCAAGATGATGAAGCAAGAGCGCCTCCAGAGTCATGGGCAGCTTGGGTGAGCCAAAGGCGTACTCTCCATGATGGCTGATAAGGTTATGTTTAAGGAGGGTGGCCAGGTTTTCGGGGAAATCCGGGATGGCCCTCATTTTTTCGTCAACCATCTCCACGGTGAGGATGATATGCCCGAGGAGGCGGCCCGAGTCCGTGTAATCGAAAGTGCGGGCAAAGGCAAGCTCGGAAACTTTCCCAATGTCATGAAGAATGCCCACGGTGATCAGAAAATCCATATTAATCCCTTTGTATCGCGGGCCTATTAGAAGGATAAGTTGAACGACGGAAAGAGTATGCTCCAACAAACCACCAAGGTAAACATGATGCACGGCCTTGGCCGCCGGCGCCAGCTTGAATTTTTTTACGAAATCTTCATCCTCCAGGAAGGCCTGCAGGAGGCGCCGCAGAAAGGGTTGTTGCACGCCGGAAGCGATGCTTTTAATTTCGGAAAACATCTTTTCGATATTCTGGGGAGTCTTAGGAAGAAAGTCGTCCAGCATAACCTCGGCGTCCCCGCATTTTTTTAATTTGAGGATGCGCAGTTGCAGCGTTCCCTGAAATTCGTCGACATCTGCTCTCACTTTAATAAAATCATCTTTTCCAAAAAGGGAACTAAAGTCCAGAGCATTCTCCCAGACGCGTCCTTCAACTTCTCCGCTGCGGTCAGTTAGACGGAGGGAAAGATAGAGGTTTCCTGTCTTTGTTCTGGTCAGGCTCTTTTCCTTAACGAGAAAAATGCTCTCTACAGCGTGGCCTTTTTTCAATTGATTAACGAAAATTTTTTCCATTTCTTCCTCCAGATTTTAAAAGACCTGAGGCGTAAGGCGCCGTATCCTTTACCTTTCACCTTACACCCTATACCCTATACCCTACTCACCCCTAACGTCTTTAGATACGCTTCAGCGCCCTTCCTGCCGTCGAGCGCGGAGCTAATGATTCCTCCGGCATAGCCCGATCCTTCGCCGATGGGATAAAGACCCCGAACACTTAGCGATTGAAAATCCTCCCCTCGAAGGATGCGCAAAGGCGCCGAGGTGCACGTCTCAACGCCGATCAACATGGCCTCCGCGGAAGAAAAGCCGGGCATCTTACGGTTGAAATGGGGGAGCGCTTCCCGCAGACTTTCCACCACAAAAGCCGGAAGGCATTCCTCCAGGCGGGCTGGAGTAAGGCCCGGTTTAAAGCTCGTCTTTCTCAATGAAGAAGGATCCCGCCCCTGTAAAAAATCAAGAAGCCCCTGGGCCGGAGCCCAAAAGGTTCCTCCGCCTGCAAGAAAGGCTTTTCTTTCCCACCGGCGCTGGAATTCCAGGCCGGCCAAAGGCTCCTTACCTCCAAAGTCATCTAACCCCACGCTGACCACCAGCGCGCTATTGGCCAAGGGTGAATTCCTTTGAAACAGGCTCATTCCGTTGGTAACCAGCCCTTGATTTTCAGAGCTGGCGGCGATTACCGCCCCCCCCGGGCACATGCAAAAAGAATAGACCGCGCGCCCCCTGGAGCTGCGGAAGGTAAGCTGGTATTCTGCCGGCGGCAACCGGGGATGTCCGGCTGAGGGGCCATACTGGATGCGATCGATAAGCCTCTGGGGGTGTTCCACGCGCAGTCCGATGGCCAAAGGCTTGCCCTCCATAGCCACGCCCGCCTGGAAGAGCATTTGGAAAGTGTCCCTGGCGCTGTTCCCCGGGGCCAGGAGAAGTAGGGAAGCTGCGATTTCTTTTTGGTCGTTCACTACGATCCCTTGAAGATGGTCCCGGATGATTTTAAGTCCGGTCATTTTGGTCTGAAAATTGAACTCTGCTCCCTGTTCTTCAAGGTAATGGCGCATGGCCATTATCACCCGGCGCAACCTATCCGTTCCGATATGAGGCTTCTGTAGATAAAGGATTTCCGCAGGAGCTCCAAAACGGGAAAAAATGTTTAGGATGGTGGAAACTCGCGGATCGTGTAGGCGTGTAAAAAGCTTTCCGTCTGAAAATGTGCCCGCCCCACCTTCTCCAAACTGCACATTGCTTTCGGGGTCAAGCGTTCCATCGCTCCAGAATCTTTCCACGTCCTTGACGCGTTCGGGCACCTCTTTTCCGCGTTCTAAAATTAATGGAGGAAGGCCGCTTTGGCAAAGTTTCAAGGCCGCGAAGAGGCCGGCAGGTCCAGTTCCCAAAATTACCGGGCGGCAGGCCGGTTTCCTTTTTATGATGACTGGGGCCGGAATGGGCTGCCCAAGCACTTCTTCGATCTGAAGACCGGCAGGGGCCTCCTGGATTACTTTTTTCCCCTCCTCAGGCGGTAAGGAGAGTTCGATGGCGTAAACAAAATGAATCCGGTTCTTCCTGCGGGCGTCGAGCGATTTTTTAACGATTTTGCATTCCTGGATATGTTCGGGTAAAACCTTAAGAACCTGGGCCGTTTTTTCGGGAAGGGTCGCTTCTTCCTCATCCAAAGATAGATGAATATTGGAAAGGCGGATGGTCATTATTTCTTCCACTTCGACCTGCACCCTAAGATTAATTGGTAAGTAAACCGCATAGATATTTTGAAGTTAAGCGCTTCTTCACAAGACCGGCAGAAGAAAGAGCGGCCCGCTCAAAGCATATCTTTTTCAATCTACCATATCCTTCTTAGTGGTTCAACGACAGGCAGTGGATTTGACTTTTAATGGGTGCCCACCTTCACTTTTCATTTTCTTTCATGATTTCAGAATAATGATCATGACCCGGCCCGGGCGGCAGGGGGAATCTCTCGGGAGCACAAGGCAGTATTGCTTTCATGGATAAGGGCGGGACTTCCGTCCATGATGCCCTGCCTTTCTTCGATCCCGCCTTTTCTTTGCGGAAGAAAAGCTCGGGCTATGTTAAATCTTTTTCCCGCCGGTGCTCCCTCTTTCATCCCCCTCCCGTCCGGGCTTCGCCTATCGCCATGGATTATTGAATTTATTCAAAAGTGAAGGTGGGCACCCATTAAAAGAAATTAGCCTTTGGTTAAATTTAATTTTGCGGTATGATAAAACTATGAAGCGATTCGTCCTTTTCTTTTTCATCGGGTGTTCTTTCTTCCTTCCTTCTTGCCTGAGCTGGTTTCTGGAAAAGCCCACCTTCGCTTTAAAGGAAATCGAGGTCAGGAACATCTCCCTAAAGGAGATTGATTTCCTCTTCGGCATCGAGGTGCAAAACCCCAATAATTTTGATTTGAAGCTGCGGGCCCTGGAATACACAGTCTATTTCTATGACCAGGAGGTGGGTAAGGGCCGTCTGGAAAAAGAAATAAAGATCGCCAATTCGTCTTCTGCTTTGGTTCAGATTCCTCTGCAAGCTGATCTAAAAAGCCTGGGAAACCCATTGGGCCTTCTTCTGGCCGGCAAGGATTTACGGTATAAAATTGAGGGGGCGGCCATCATCAAAACCAGCCTGGGCAGCGCCATTATCCCTTTTTCCAAAAGCGGCGAAATTAAATTAAATTAGCCACAGAGGACACAGAGATCACAGAGTTTTAAAACCATGATTAA
>JASEHN010000204.1 GCA_030018715.1 Thermodesulfobacteriota bacterium
CTAGTTCGTTGCAGCGATCCAGCAGCGGTAACACCTGCTCCTGTGTGGTCAGGCCGACCCGCTGACTGAGGATGAGGTGCGTCTCCAGTTCTTTGAGGCTGCCCTGAGCCACCCTGAGGAATTGAATGTATTCCCGCGTGCCTTCCCGACCCCACCCTTCCGCGATGTTCGCCGGAATCGCCGAGGAAGCCCGACGAATCTGCGAGGTCATTCCGAAGAGTTCCTCCTTCGGGTACTGCCTGGTGAACTGATAGCACTCCTGGGCCAGTTGCATCCCGTTCTGCCACACTTTGAGGTCCTGATACGAGTTTACGCGCATAAATCTCCCTTCCTTTATTCGCTACCTCCCTATTCGCCAATCGCTGCGCCTCATGGAGGCGCTCCGCGATGACTGGCTCCAGAGCGGAATCGAGAAGGCAATTAATCAGGGAGGTGTGGGTATAATAAGACCCTGTGGTCTTTCGTTCTGATCCGGCTGCGACTTTTAAATCAAAAATAGAAGCGCTGACATTAACTTCAGGATGGAGCTCGAGCAGGCTCTCATAAACACTTCCCAGTTCTTCGGTGCCCAGATTGCGATAATCCACCGGCCGCAGAAATTTTCTTTCCGCCGTATAACTCAGGTGGCGGACAGCCAAAAGCAGGGCGTCATTGGCCAGCTCACATCGATTTAGAGAAGATAAGGCTTCTTCGGAAAAAAGAAAGCTTCCCAGGGGAGTAAGCGCCAAGGCTGATTCCCCTTCGGCTAAACAATGAAAGGTTTTTCTTAGCCCTTGCCAAAGGTCTCCATGTCGTGTGCCCCGCAAACGACCGGCAAGTCTCCTCACGCGGGAAAGAGAATAATACTGCATGTACCTCTTCTTAGCCTCGGCAGGGGCATCCGGAAGCAGAAGGAGGCTGCGGTCCTCGGCGACAAAGAGAAAAATCAAACGATAGACCAATCTGAGCAGTTGTTGATAAAGGTGCTGTGGTGTCAGCGTCCCTTTTTGAAGCTTGTCTCTAAGATCCTTATTGGCTGGATGGGCAAGGAAACCCTGGCCAAGGGTTTTGATTGCGTCTTCAACACCATTTCTGAGCTGGTCTAAGGCTCGGGTACCGCGTTTCTGCGATTCCTTGGACCAAAGCTCGAGCCAGCACTCCTCCGGCTTTTCCGCCTCTAATCGTGACTGGTGCAAGAGCAAGAAGAGGAGGATGAAGTCCGAATAGACTTCACCGTTCATCATAGCCTCGAGATCAAACTCCAGGAATGCCTGGCGGGTGAGGCTCAGGTTATCCCGTAGGATCCGAAGCCTCTGTCCGTTGGAGACAACGCCCCAAAGATGATTCTCTGACCTATTGAGAAGCTCCTGCACAAGGCTATGGGGGCTTAATCTTGCCGCTCCCGCCATCCCCGGGGTCCGGGTGTCCAAATCCTGACGGAAGCTAACCAGGTGGATGGGGGTATGGTTCCAGGAGTGGGAGACAGGATAGCTTTTTCCGCCGATTTCTTGCGCTTTGGAAGTCAGCAGCCTCCCATATCCAAGCTCCTGGAAGAGAACTAAGAGCCAGCGTTCACGGGTGAGGGTGGTACCGGCATCCGATGATGGGAGCTCTTCCGCTGCCTTGGAGAAAGTCTGCCAGGCGCCCGCACATCGGTTCCAAGCTCTATTAACTACTTCATTAATTTTTTCATTTTTTGAAAGGTGATAAGACTCCGGGGTGAGCCCTTCAAGCTGCCGGTCGCCATCGGCGAGGCGCTTAAGCAATTCTGCGGGCAGCAAGGCGCCTTCGGTTTTGATGGTTGTGAAGACTTCAAGATTTCTATGGCGCATCTCTCGCCCCTTAGACCAAGGGTAAAAATATGTAGATTCCCAGAACATCCGGCGGTACATGAGGCTCTATCTTGTAACGTAAACCGTGGAGACGAGCTGCTATCCTTACCCGGCGATGGGCTTCAAGAAGCTCTTCACCCCGTCTATGGGCCGTCTCTTCCAACTTGGGCTTGATGAACTCAAATCCCTCGATGACTTTGCTGACAAACTGGGCGGCCTGGTCAGGATTTATATTCGCGTCCGGTTTTATTTGGAGAAGGCTTTCGGTCAAATTCCCATCCAGCCATTCCGCGTTTTCGGGAGCTCCGCAAAAGCCCAATATTTGGCAATCCTCGGCCAACAGCGGGGTCTCCTGATTTTCTTTGACGGTGATAATGTGATACCGGAAGCGAATAAGGAGAAGAGTCGTTCTCTTTTCAACCTGCCTTGTCCGAATAACGCCGCAGCGCCTGGCCACCCCTTGAGCCAAAGGGTCAAGGGAGGTATTCATAACATAAGAGGCCAGAGATTCGACCATAGGATGGGTCCGATTCAAATAGGTAACCCCGCTCTCGATTTGGGGGTCAAACCGCACATCGATACGATCAGGGGCGGCAATAACATCCTTCAAAGATCTGGGGATTTCAGATAGGTCCAGATGGGTTTTATTCTTACGGGGGGTTACAACCGCCCCATGGATCTGGAAGGCCTCGGTTACGAACCTGGAAACATCGGTGCTGGACCCGATTGCCCCCTGAACCGCTTCCACTTCTTTGGCCACTTCATCCACTTTTATGGATTCCTGGGCAAAAACAGTGCGCGATCGTCTTTCACGCGCTGTGGCATCGTCCCACTTGGCATGCAGGTCCTCACGCGTCTGGTGGAGAAAGTCGAAAGAAAATTGCCGGCTTCCTGCTTGCTCCTTTAACAGAAGGCCCTCAAAAATAGCCTCGATGACCATATTGGTATCCCCTGGGACCGGGACCGATATGCCCAGAGAACTGCGGATCTTTTTATGCTTGCGCAGGAGGACATCGAGAACAATTCCATCAATCTGATTATCCGTCCCATAGTAAGTGAGAACCCGAACTTTATCCCGGGACTGACCAAAACGGTCAACCCGTCCCTCCCTTTGCTCGTGGCGGGTGGGATTCCAGCTCAAGTCGTAATGCATAACGGCGTCAAAATGTTCCTGCAGGTTGATGCCCTCGCTCAAGCAGTCGGTACAAACCAGGACTCTCTTCTTCTTGGGGCTCTCAGCCAATTCGATTATCCTATCTTCACGTTCGGAAGGTGGAAGGGTCCCGGTCACTGCGGCCACTTCGACATCAGGCAGGGCAGCCCGAAGCGCTTCAGCCACGTATTCAGCGGTTGGTATAAAGCGGCAAAAGAGGATCGGATGATACCCGTCATTAAGGAAATTTTTTACGTAGCCAATGGCCTTCTGGAGTTTAATATCCTTTTTCCCTTTGAGAGCATCCGCTTCCCTGGCCATTTCGAGTAAAAGCCGGCGATTCTGGCTGGATTTCGTATCGTTTTCCCCTGGGTCGCTGCCCGGGATCAAGTCCATCCCCTCAGTATCATCCTCAATATTCAGGTCCAGGACAGTTTGCCGGCCGATCTCGTCCGCCTCTTCGGTAGTTTCTGACTCGGCCGCACGCGCTCGATTGCGGAGGGTGGCGGCTGCCGCAGCCGGACTGCTCGCCAGGGATCGCAGCAAGGCTAATGCCGACCACCAACGGACTCGCTGCCGATGTTGTCCTCCCTCTTTATCAGTAACTGTTTCCCGGGCATACTTCAGGACCCGGTCGAAAAGCTTTTTGTAATCTGACCCTTCCCCCAAGGCATAAGTCTCCTCGGCGTCCTCGCGGGCCGGGAAGGGGGTCTCTGCTTTCATGTAATGGCGAATATCCGCCCGGCGGCGCATAACAAAATGGCCGGCAAGCCTTCTCCTATGATGCTCATTCTTGGGGCCGGTTAGATCCTCGGGCAAATCGCCGAAAGAAGGATCAATGAATGCCAATAGGGATCGAAAAGCCTCCTCTTTGCCGCTATGGGGGGTCGCGGTAACCAGGATAAGATGACGACCGTGGTCTTTAGCCAGGCTTTGGACGAGTCGATGCCGCTGATGGCGGCTGCCGCGCTGCTCCTCTGCATAAGCACAGGTGTGGGCTTCATCGATAATGACCAGCTCCGGACAAGACCTGAGGAATTCATCCCTGCGCCGGTCGGATTTAATGTAATCCATGGAGACTATCACGTATGGGTAAAGATCAAACAGAGACTGGCCAACGCCACAAAAACGCTCCAATTTGCTCACTGTGCTGGGAAGTACCAATTCAGCCTGGATGTGAAACTTATTTTGGAGTTCTGCCTGCCATTGCCCGGCGAGATGCGGAGGGCAGAGCACTGCCAGACGCGTTACTTCACCCCGGTCCAGAAGTTCCCTGGCCACCAGACCGGCCTCGATCGTCTTACCGATTCCCACGTCATCAGCAATCAGGATACGCACCGGGTCGAGTTTAAGCGCCATCAGGAGGGGAAGGATCTGGTAGGGCCTTGGTTCAACTCCGATTTTGGCAAAGGACCGAAAAGGCCCCGCGCTTGAGCGAAAGCCCAAACGGACGGCATCCCTGAGAAGGCGACAGGAACGAAAGTCGCCCACCTGGGTAGGATCGGGCAGGGAGAAGGTGGCCGGTTCAACCTGCTCCAGCGGAAGATAGATCCCGGTAACTTCGTCATCCGTCCCCCCTACAGGGCGGAGGACAAGGAGATCCTTTTGAGAATCAGGCAAAACGACCCATTCCCGCCCTCGGGTTCGAACCAAGGAACCTACTGCGAAATCCATTTCTTCTCCTGAGAGATTCAGGTTTAAACGCCAAAAGCGGCCCAAAATTTCAAATGCTGATTTTTAAGTACCTTTGCTCAGGCCAAAGACATGGGGAAATTGGGCAATTTTTTCCCCCCAATCCTCCTCGTCTTCAAAGCGGATCACCGTGTACCCAAGATCCTCAAGGCAACTTGTCTGTTGGATATCGCGCTCTTTTCGCTCAGGATATTTATGGGGTGGGCCGTCTACGTAGACCACTACCAAATGGTCATCGTAAATGAAATCGGGCCGGGTTTTGCATTTTTCCATAAAAACCTGGGATCTCGAAGGCAGGTGCAAATTCTTATCAGCCAAATAACGGAGCCATCTTTTTTCCAACTCTGACTCCGATAGGTTCAGCAATCTCTGTAAATGCTCAGCCCGGGGGAGACTTCCCGGGGATACAGAAACACTGGCACGGGCGTAATCCAAGAGGATTTGGTTGATCGTTTTGCGGTCGAGCAGAGAATGGTCTCTTTGGTTACCGTAACTCAGCAGGCAATCATAACATGCTGCTTCGCAGTCATCCTTTGCCCGGGGTGCCTTTTTCCGATCCCCTCCAGTCGCTGGGTCAAAATGGCATAAATCAAGGGCTTGAACGGCAACTCTGGCAAAGGCATTGGGGTCCTCCAATAGCTGACGTAAAACCCCAGCTCCTCCTTCAGCTGCCTCATAGAGAAGGATCACTTGTCGATTATCCATGCCGGGAAGAGGCTCGGCGGCCAGCTCATTATCTTCCAGCTGGAAACTGGCCTGAATGGCCTGTTTTAATGCTGACTGCAAAGAGGCCATCTGGTTTTCATCCAGCTTTTGGCCTGGTCTAAAGAGCAGGCAATTGCGATGATCCTCTACAAAGGGGATGACCCTACTTGCGTTGGCGCTCATCGGATCCTGGTCATCTTCATCTCCCACGACCTCATTTCGTGCCCAGTAACCACGCTCAGTGTCCAATACGAATCCATACTGATTTTTATTCTTCCGTCTTGTCCATCCCAAGTTGATACGCCACAAAGTAGAGGATTGACAATAGGTTAGCGCCGCAATCTCTCCTTTTTCAGGGTGAATAAGGGTGGCGACCTGGCAGGAAGGCTTACCGCCTTGAATGCTGAATCGAACGCCGGTCTTGATTTCGTAGCCCATTCTGAGCCGTTCCTCTTCGTCGCAATTAATCCGGTCTC
>JASEHN010000205.1 GCA_030018715.1 Thermodesulfobacteriota bacterium
TTATGTCTGTCAACCACTATATGTAGGGGGTACCCACTCTAAAGCCGGAAGGACCGAATCAAATATAAATAATCCTTCCAGCCACATCTGCTTAAAATCAGCTTCTGTGGGGAAGTAATAGCCGGGAAATAGTTCTTTCATTGTTTGCCTCTGTTATGGCCCTGGTTTTCTGGGTTCAAAATATTTGCAGCCTTTATCTGGATCCATTTTGGGTAATAGGGGCTTGGGTTGATCCCCTTTGTGGACATTGAACCAACCGCATTTGAAATCTTGGATAAAATTGACTCGATCCCAATCAACTAAATATTTACATTCCCAACAGCTACCTTCCATCTTATTCCCTCTTTGCTAAAGGCTATCTGTCAGCCAGTCACTCATTTGTGTCACCACCGGTTTAGAATGGACCCAGTCACCACCGGTTTTCGGACCCACCCGATTAAGCTCGTGAGTTGCTTTGTCGCCGATTTTTTTCTTTAACTGCTGCATTTTATTGATTTATTACTTTAGAGTTGCCGCGCGGCAACTCTAAAGTTCTGTATTTGGGTGGGTCCAAGAAAATAGCCCATCTGGGTCCACTTTTGACCGGGGGTAACACTCATTTGAAACCAACCATCGCGGATCATCAAGAGCCGCATCAATTTCCTTTCCAAGGAGCCTTGCCCGGCATTGATTCTCGGATAATGTGTCGGCAAAGGCTTCGACTTCCCGGCAAATATCCGGAGGCCACTCAGGATATCCCCCTAATTTCTCAAGGCATCTCCTTAAACGGTGGGCAGTGGCAATGTCGCGGGAAATCTGCCTGTGAATTAGGCCATTGAGATCGCTGGTTCCTTCTCCCAAGCAAGCCAGGAACCGGCCCAGCTCTCGAAGGAGGCGAATTCGCGCCGCGCTGATCTGCCGTTTCAAACCATCCCGTTCTCTTTGGGCCGCCTGCGCCTCAAGGAAATCAACCTGCCGGCGGGCGGCTCCTCCGGCGAGCCGATCGGCTTCAAGCCATTGTTTCGGATCAGGGTAATCTCCATCCCACCCTTCCAGGCGATTCTTTAAATCTCCCAGCGAGTTAATCGGAAAGACCTCTCCGTTTCCAACCCAATAGGCAGAGGAGCTCCGAAATGATTTCCTTTGGTGGGACCCGATAACGAGAGGAAGCCTCTCCCCTGCATGGGTAAGGCTTTCAGCAATCTTTTTCAAGCGGGGCTCAAAGAAAGATAGGGGGAAAATATCCCGGTCTTGCTCCAAGATATCGATCTGGGAGGATATGGAAAATGTACCTTGCCCTGGGACGGAAATTTTATATTTCTTCTGGGTTTTATCTACCTGTGTCCGAGGTCCAAATTCGCCATTGAATAACAACAGGCTCGCTTCCAGATCGGAACGAGTCAAGGAAGGAGGGAGATTTTCTTCGCCCTCGGCGGAGTTCTCGATGTAAGCCTCTTTCGCCAGCGCATCCTGCTCGATTTGACTGGCGGCAGTTTCGAGGGCGCCTGGATCAACTTTTTCTTCACCCAGCAGCATTTTTCTCGCTTTGGCCAGAACAGGCTGCATTGGGCCAACGAAATGCTCAAAGAGGCCGCAACGGGTCCTTAAGGTTTTGTAGACTTGTTCATCTACGCTGTTTTTCAACAACAAATTAACAACGCGGACTTCAGGCAGCTTCTGCCCGATTCGGTCGATTCGTCCGATCCGCTGTTCAACCTTGCTTGGGTTCCAGGGAAGGTCATAATTGATAAGAGCCCCCGCCGCCTGAAGGTTAAGGCCCTCGCTGGCGGCATCGGTGCAGATCAAAGCTCGGAATTCTCCTTGGTGGAGAGATTTAGTTATTTCATCCTTCGTAACCGATTTCCACGAATTCCCGTCCCACCGTTCCCCGCCTCTACCGCTGTAACATCCCAGGCCCTTTCCGAAATGGGTAATCAAGGTATCCCGCAGATATTCCATCGTATCGACATATTCCGTGAAAACCAGGACCGCCCTGCCATCCTCCGTAATCTTCCTTAGTTCATCGAAAAAGCGATCCCTCTTGGTATCCCGGCCGCGAAGCGCTCTCAAGTCTTCCAGCAAACCATCTACATCATTTAGCTCGGCTCTGGCTGTCTGGGGGTCGTTCGGGAAGGAGGCGGATATTTTTAGACTGCTTTCCCCTTCCGGAAGCTCATCACTGCTCAGATCCTCCGGGGCATCCCGAAGACCCAATTCGTGATCATACGCCTTCCGATCAATAATTCTCCTCAATCCCTCCCGGCGCCTCTCCAGGCTGCATTCCAGAGCGGAATGAGAACTGCTGGCCCGCCGCCGGTAAACGGTCATCACAAATCCCTTTCCCGATTTCTCCCTTTCAAGCTCCTCGTATCGTCTATCGATATAATTCTTGATCCGATCATATACTCTTCTTTCGGAAGAATCGGAAAAATCGAAGGGAATATCCTCCACGGTTCGCTTGGGAGGGGGAGATGAAAGGAGGCCTCTTTGATAATATCTTCGAAGGGTCTCCCGGGTATTGCGGTGCATCCTGCGCGCAAGCGGGGCTCCGCATCGAAGCCACTGGACGACCTCCTGCCGCTTGGCTGAAGGAGGAAAAACCAGCTTTTGAATCAGGGTTGTTTCACCTAAATGTTTCAAATCCTCTCCAGGGGGCGAGGGGAACCGTTCGTCCGCTTTTATTAGAACAGCCGCATTCTTTGCCATGGCCTTATCGCAACGTTTATTCTGCACGGCTGCGACCGCTTGATAAAAATCCCTGACGGCCGCAAAATCCGCAAGCCATCTGTCCCCTTCTCCCAGCACAGCCAGAAGATCCCAGGGCTCCCAGGGGTGGGTTTGCATAGGGGTGGCGCTCAAAAGAAGAAAACCGCGTGCGCGGCGACTAAGTTGAAGCTGGTGCAATAGATCCAGGAGCAAGGTCCCGCTATTGAATTCCCCCTCTTCCTGCTTTCGCCTCCTGGCGGCGTGAGATTCATCGAGAACCACCAGATCCCAGGGAGGCGCAGCCAGAATAATCGGGAGGTTATTTTCGGTCCGCGCCGTCTCACGGCTCATCAAAAGAACGTCTTTCTCCAGGGCCTCTTGGAGGCCGCTTATCTTCTCAACCTTTTCATCCGGCCAGACGAGGGAATTGACACCTTCGAGACGGGGAAAGATCAACCCTCCTTTTTCCCGCAGCTCTCCCTGCCATTGTTTCAGGAGGCCAGCAGGAAGCAGGATCAGCGCCCGCCGGACACCCCTTCCGGCTAAAAGGCGCCGCAGGATCAAAATCGCCTCGATAGTTTTGCCCATGCCCACTTCATCACAGAGCAGCCGCCCTTCCGGCCATGCTCCCGCTGTCTCTTCTACGACCCATTTCTGATGGGGCCAGGAATCCACCAATGCCGTGGCATCGCATGCCAGTCCCCCATTTTGAATGTAAGGGGACTCCATAATAAACCGCCAGACCATGGCTGCTTTTTGCCGGGCAAGAGCGTTGGACGGCTCCAATATTGGCGGTTCCTTAGGGGCAAATTTAATGAGTTTTAATCGAAGGGCTTCGGGCAGCGTTACGGTATGGACATCCGGGTGATTATCACCCCAGAGGGCGGTGAATTCCTGATTATATTCCTGATATCTTGCCTGATCTTCCCAGGAAGTGGAAATCTCCAGACGCTCATAATTTCCCAGAAGGCCCCTGGCCGACTCGTTTCCGCTTCCGCTGAAAACGATGGAATCTCCCGCCTGATCGGTCATGATGCCGAATTTGGCATGAACGATCCCCTCTCCTTTCCGCATCACACCAACGCGCACTTCCAGGAAACCACGCTTGATCAGCCAGCCGAGCATGGCCAACCTCTTCTTTTCAAGGACGTCAACTGGATTTTTGAAGCGCTGCTTTAGAAGGGATTCAAGGCGGGAGAGGTCGCCGGTAACAATCATAGCCCGCACATCCTCTTCCTGCAATTCTTCATTAACAACCAGACGGATCGCCGGGCCGGGAGCCTGGTCACCCAAAGATTCAAGTCGTTTTATTAGTCCGGCAAATCCCCCTGACCGCAGCCGCAAGGACCGTGCTTGAAAAATAGGCGCAGCATCGGGCATAAAGAGTAGATTCGCTTAAGGCGGGAACATAAAGCTCCTCCAGGAGCTCAGGATCCGGGCCACGGAGGAACCTTTTCCAGGACTGTTTACGCAGACACCCGGGCTGGATTGGGTCGGAGGGCATGGGATTTATTCATCTCCTTCTTGTTCGCCTTCCTCATCCTGTAAATCTTCTTCGGTTACATCCTCTTCTTCGCTTGAGTATTTCAGGGGTAATTCCATAATCATGGGAGGTTTTTCGGTCCAATCAGGTGGGGTCATCCCAAAAAGAGGCTCCAGCAAAGCATGCCAGGCGCGAAATTCGGGAAACTTTGCTGCCGCCGAATTCTTTCCCTTTTCATGGCGAAGGGCCTCCGGTGCGGCTTCAATTAGGGCTTTCATAAGCTGGGCTACGGGAGAATCGCTCGCCCAACGCTGTTGGCGGGCAAGGGCTCTTGCCGAGCCGATTCCACCCGAACCGCCTCCAGCCTCGATGTACCGCAGGGCGAGGGCATGACAGGCATCAAGGGCGGTACGGAAGCGCGGATCGTTGGGGTGAATCTTTAAAATCTCCTTCTTCGCCCTTTTTCTGGAAATGGTGACTGGCCCGAATAAGCTTTCCGTCACTTCGTCCGGATCCAAAGCGCGTTCCCGGCGGCGCTCTTTTGCCGGGACCATTTGAATTTTATCGCCTGATTTGGTAACCAGCCCAGCGGTGACAAGCTGATCCACATCCATGTCAACCGCATGGCCCAGCAATTTGGCTTCGTTGAAACGAAATTCGGCCGCGCCAAGAACGTCCCAGCAAAGCAACGCAAACCGGCCTTCCGGTTCGACCCCGGCAAGCCCTCTGGATGCAAGTTTTTCAATCCTCCAGGTGCTTACCGCATCGGATGCTTCATTGATGGCCCGGTCCACCTCTACGGAGATATCGGTATCCGTGCGAACCTCATCATAACGGCTGTAAACTTCCATGGCCGGTCCAAAGGAACCCACCAGTTGATCGACTGGGTTCAAACCCTCCGATTGAAGACGCTCGGCAGTTTCCCTGGCCTTATTGCGGATTTCCTGCTGCATGGCGCTGTCGAAATACCCAACACCCGCACCGACGAGGCGTTTCCGGGCCACAAGAATCACCGTGCTTTGAGCCGCATTCTTTTTGGCCTGATGCAGACTGTGCTCACTCTCTGTTTTAACCGGCCAGGTGGCGGTTATGATAAATCCAGCCCGGATGAGGGAATTGAATAGGGCCTCCCATGCCTCCTGCTTTTTATGGGTGAACATGACAGTCAGGACCCCGTCGTCGCGCAGGATGCGGCGGCATTCCTTGAAAGTATCGGTCATAAGGCTCTGGTAAAAGGCATGGGCTTTTGCCTTGGCTTCGGCAGTCTTTCCGTCGCGCTTCCCCTTCTTCGAAGCCTTTGACCCATTTTCCCGGTGGCGGCTGATATTTACCACCGCTTCCTGGTCATGCTCGCAAAGGTAGGTTGAAAACCATTCCGGGCGGCGGTGCCCCTGGGTACGCTTCAGCCAGACATAGAAGAAGTCGGCAAGCTCCGAGTATTGGACATTGTCGGCATAGGGAGGATCAACAACAACCGCCGTAATGCTTTTATCTTCGATTTGGGGAAGGTTTGTTGCAGTGCCAAGAGGACGGCATGGGGGACGTAGTTTAAAAATATAACTGGGGTGATCAGGCTCGGAGAGTATCATTGTGCGTGCGAAGGTGGCCTGGCAATTAAATCGGGAATACGGAATTCCGATGGCCGAGATAGCGCGTCATG
>JASEHN010000206.1 GCA_030018715.1 Thermodesulfobacteriota bacterium
AAAAGAGGAAGAATATTTCACCAGGCTGGAGTTTGAGAGGCGAAAAAATATCGAAGAAGAGAAACATAAAAGTATAACAGAGGAGGAAAAGAAAAGGCTGAAGGAACTTCATTTTATGCGGTGCCCGAAATGCGGTATGGAGCTAATCGAAATCGATTACAAAAATATAAAGGCGGATAAGTGTTCCGAATGCCAGGGCGTTTGGCTGGACGCGGGGGAACTTGAGTCAGTGTCCCACCTGGAAAAGTCGGTTCTCGATAAATTCTTCAGCGTGTTTAAGTAGTTCTAAATTGCAAAAATCAGCGAGCGAAATATTGGTGGGTAACCCCTCTGTTATGGGAGATTTTAAGGCCCTGACCAGAGTTTTAATTCATAAAATCAGATTGAAATAGATTATGTCTTTAACAAGTTAAGTGACTAAAGTGCCTAAAGTGAGCTAAAGTGTCTAAAGTTGAAAAAGGAAATTCCTATACGATTAAATTATGATAAACTGGCCTATAACTGAGGGATTACAGCAAAGAGGAATCGGATTGAAGGTGCTGGATCAAATTCCCTGAACGTGAAAGGAAAGGATTTCCCCATGGATGGCAGTCGGATCAAGGTGTTGGCCGAGATGCTATTGAAAGCAGAGCAAACCCGGAATCCCATCGCTCCACTGACGGAGACGGAGGCTGGAATTACAGTGGATGAAGCCTACCGAATTCAGCTCCAGGTGATAGAGATGAAAAAATCCTCCGGACAGGTGGTGGTGGGGAAAAAGATCGGTCTTACCAGCCTGGCCATGCAGGCCATGCTCGGAGTAAAGGAACCGGATTATGGCCATGTTCTTAATGGCATGGTGGTCATGGAAGGGGAAAAGATTCCGACCGAAGAGCTCATCGCCCCGCGCATCGAAGGAGAGATCGCCTTTGTGCTCAAGGAAGATCTGAAAGGCCCGGGGGTGACCCTGACGGACGTAATCCGGGGCAGCGAGGGGGTTATCCCATCCCTGGAGATCATCGACAGCCGGATCCGGGACTGGAAGATCAAGCTCCCGGATACGGTAGCTGACAATGCCTCCAGCGCCCGGATCGTTCTGGGAGGAATCTTGACGCCTCTCCATTCTTTAGATCTCCGAACGGTGGGGATGGTCCTGGAGAAAAACGGCGAGGTGGCCGCCACGGCAGCCGGGGCGGCGGTTCTCGGCCATCCGGCCCAGGCCGTAGCCTGGCTGGCGAACAAGCTTTCGGCTTACGGAATCATCTTGCGCAAGGGAGAGGTGATCCTTTCCGGATCGTTGACGGCCGCAATGCCAGTTGCCGCAGGAGATTTTTTCCGGGCAGATTTCGGCCCCCTGGGAAATGTAAAAATAAAATTCACTTGATTGTATAATAAATTCCTTTTTTCAACCTAATTCCAAGGAATTGATCAGGAAATCATAAAGCTTTTTAAAAATGTAAGGCTTCAGATTATCTTGCCTATGGAAAATCATTCCATATTGCTTGACGACTGAAATAATAAATGAAAAGGAGATTGGAATATGGCGAAAACACCCTGGAAGACTGATAAATGGTTTACAAGCCCGTGGAATTTTGATTTGGAGGTGACCTCAACCCTGAAATTTCCTCCAGCCAAGGAAATTAAGATCCACGACATCACCCTTCGGGATGGCGAGCAGCAGGCAGGTATTGCCTATACCTTTGACGACAAAATCCGAATCGCCAAAGCTCTGGCCGAGGCCGGTGTGCACAGGATCGAGACCGGAATGCCGGCGGTCTCCAAGGTGGATGAGGCCGCGATCAAAGAGATCGTGCAGTTGAACTTGGGTCCCGAAATCTTCGCCTTTTCCCGTTGCATGGCAGTGGACGTGAAGCTGGCCAAGGAGTGCGGGGTCAGGGGAATCGTGGTGGAGATTCCTTCGAGCGAGCACATCATAAAGCATGCCTACGGTTGGGAACTCAAGAAAGCTATCGACCTTTCGATCGAAGCCACGTTGATGGCCAAAGAATATGGGCTGTACACGGTCTTTTTCCCCATCGATGCCTCGCGGGCGGAAATGGGTTGGTTCCTGGATCTAATCGAGAAGATCGCCACCGAGGGGCACATGGACGCCCTGGCCGTGGTCGATACCTTCGGGGGGATTTCTCCCCATGCTGTTCCCTACCTCATCAAGAGGATTCAGGAGCGAATCAAGAAACCGCTTGAGCCTCATTTCCACGATGATTTTGGGATGGGCGTTGCCAATACTCTCATGGCCCTGGCTTCCGGAGCCTCGGTGGCCCACACCACCGTTAGCGGGATCGGAGAACGGGCCGGAAATTGCGCGATGGAAGAGCTCGTCCTGGCGCTTCTGACGATGTACGGGATCGATATAGGAATCAAGACCGAAAAGTTCTACGAATTGTCCAAACTGGTCCGGGAGCTATCCAAAACAACGATCCCCAACAACCGTGCCATTGTCGGGGAGACCTTACTCCAGGTGGAGTCGGGAATCGTCACCTCCTGGGTCAGACGCTGCCGGGATGAACATCCTTTAGAGCTGGGCCCCTTCGTTCCTTCACTCGTGGGCCAGCCAGCGATCGCCATTGTCATGGGCAAGAGCAGCGGCGTCGATTCGGTCGTCGAGTGGCTGGAAAAGACCGGGTTGGATGCGTCTCAGGAGCAAAGGGAGGCGATCGTTCAAAAAGTAAAAGAGGCTTCGATCCTGAAGAAAGGGCTTTTGGACGAGGAGGAGTTCAAGAAGATTGTCCAGGAGATCGTTCACGGCTGATCAATTGGGGAAGAAGGGCGAAATGGGGGGACAAACATGGAAAAGCTGGACCTCTTAGAACAAATTGCCATTGTGACAGGAGCAGGAAAGGGACTTGGCTGGGCGATCGCCCAGCGGCTGGCCCAGGACGGCGCCAACGTGGTCATCGCCGAAATTGATCAGCAGAGAGGGGAGGAAAAAGCCCGAGCCATCCAGGAGATGAAAAGGGAGGCCTTGGCGATTCCAACGGATGTTACCCAATGGGCCGACGTGGATAATATGGCAAAGAGAGTAATGGCCAAGTTCAAGCGGATCGACATCCTGGTGAACAACGCGGGGATATTGGGGCCTTATCACCCGGTAATGGAATACCCTGAGGATGATTGGGACCGGGTCATTGCCGTGCACTTGAAGGGGACCTTCCTTTGCTGCAAAGCGGTTCTTCCCATCATGAAAGAACAGAGGAGGGGAAAGGTGGTCAATATGGCGTCCGTGGCGGGCAAGGAAGGAAATGCCAACATGGCCCCCTATGCCGCGGCCAAGGCCGGGATCATCGGGCTGACCAAGACCCTTGGAAAGGAAATGGCTCCCTATAATGTGCGGGTGAACTGCATATCTCCGGCTCTGATCGAGACCGACATGGCCAAGGAGATGACCCCTGACCAGCGGGCTCTTTTAACCTCTAAGATTCCCATGGGAAGGCTGGGAAAGCCGGAAGAAGTGGCGGCCGTGGTGAAGTTTCTGGCATCCGACGAATCTTCGTTTGTGACCGGCCAGTGCTACGACATCAGCGGCGGAAGATCGGTGTATTAAAAAAATGGCGTAAGGCCCAAGGCATAAGGTACAGGAAAAAAACGAGGGACAAGGGGCGCAAGGCAAAAGGTTAAGAGGATGGGGAAGAGGTCTTTTTTGCTCTCCTTTTTCGTAGGTAAAGGAAACAGTTTGTAGAAAAGCTCCTACCGCCGCTTGGCCGGCACTAAGCACCTCCCTGCCTCATTTTGGCCCAGGTGGAAGGACAGAGAGCGCGACTTAAATGTAGCGATACTTTTGGGCTACACCAATAGTTGCGGGGTGAAGTTGAATGTGTTAATGTTGCGAACATGGAATATATCAGCACGCGCGGTTCAGGGCCATCGGTCTCATCCAAGAAGGCCATTATCAAAGGCATTGCGGAAGATGGAGGCCTTTATGTTCCTTCAGACTTTCCCTTCCTTGGCCCGGACCCCTTCTTTGAATGTGGTCAGAGCTCTTATGCGGACAAAGCCGCAAAGATCCTCCGGGCGTTTCTCACTGATTACTTAGAAAAGGAACTCATTTCCGCCTGCCAAGCAGCCTATGCTGAAAATTTTGATTCCCCCTTAACTGTTCCGGTCCGGGTTTTTAAGGATGGAACAGCAGTCCTGGAGCTCTGGCATGGGCCGACTCTGGCCTTTAAAGATATAGCCCTGCAACTCATGCCGCATTTGCTCTCTATCGCCCTGCAAAGCGAGAGGGAAAAGTATGAAGTGGTGATTCTGGTGGCTACTTCAGGGGACACAGGCAAGGCTGCCCTGGAGGGATTTGCCGACGCCCGGGGCGTACGCATTTTCGTTTTTTATCCCCATGAAGGGGTAAGCGAGATCCAGCGATTGCAGATGGCCACCCAGTTGGGGAGGAACGCGGGGGCCTGTGCGGTTCAAGGCAATTTTGACGATGCCCAAAACGGGGTCAAGCAGATATTTTCCGACCCGGTCATAAATAAAAAACTGGCTGGTTTTAACTTCCGGCTCTCTTCGGCCAATTCCATCAACTGGGGCCGGCTGGCTCCTCAGATCGCTTATTATTTTACAGGTTATGATGAAATGGTTGCGGCCGGGAAGATTAAGCGCGGCCAGCCGATTTTGATCTGTGTGCCTACGGGTAATTTTGGCAACATCCTGGCGGCTTATTACGCGATCAAATGCGGGTTGCCCGTGACCCGCCTGATCTGCGCCTCCAACCGCAACAAGGTCCTTACCGATTTTATCCGAACTGGCATCTATGACCGAAGGCGCGAGTTTTACAAGACCGAATCGCCTTCCATGGATATCCTGATTTCCTCGAACTTAGAGCGTTTGCTATTCGAACTGTCCGGGCGTCAATCTGCGGTGGTCTGCGAATGGATGGGAAAAGTAACCAGCCTGGGCTGGTACAGCATCCCGCCTAACGCTTTAAGTCCGCTTCAATCCTGTTTTTACGGTGGTTTTGCCGATCAATTAGAGACGCTGCAAGCCATCCGGGAGATATTCAGAAACCAGGATTACTTGATTGACCCGCACACCGCTGTGGGGTACCGGGTTTTGCAGATGTATCGGGAAGAGACCGGAGACAGCACCCCGGCCTTATTGACTTCTACGGCAAGTCCTTTTAAATTTAACAGGGCCGTGTTGGAAGCCCTGGGACGAAATACTTCGGGTGAGGATGAATTCACCCTGCTTAAAGAATTGGCCATAATAAGCTCCCAGCCAATTCCCTTAAGGCTTGCCGAATTGAAGACCCGGCCGGAACTCCATAAGGGAATTTGCGCCAAGGATGAGATGGCCAAAGTTCTTTGCCAGTTTCTGGCGATGGAATAGGGGAGGAGGAAGAGGAAGCTTTTACCGCTGGATTGCCCTTTAAAAATGAAAAGAAAACCAAAAGCCCCTTCTATTTTTCCTGAAATTCCAGTCATTTTCTGTGAGCGACGAAAAAACCAACCCCAGGTTCCTCTTAAGGTATGTGAAAAACGTTGTCCCCATCGTAAGAGATGTCCGGCTTATTATCGTTACATTCAACCCGGATTGTTCGATGGGCACAAAAAGCTTCGCTCACCACGGAGGGCACAGAGAGGCAAAAAAAATCTAAAAACCAACACCCAAAATAAATCCTAAGCCGGCGTAGCCGGAACTAAAAAGGCGAATAAGAAAATTCGTAAAACACTTTAGCTCTTTGAAGAAAGGTGTGTCACCAAGGCCAAGGGATTCCAGGGGCCGGGGGCCAGAGCGGAACGCTTGGAATCATAAGGCGCTTATTTCTCCGCATATGGGGCGGGCAAGAACCCCCGCCTCCTCCGGAGGAAACGATC
>JASEHN010000207.1 GCA_030018715.1 Thermodesulfobacteriota bacterium
AAGCCCTTGCCAAAGAGCCCAGGCCAGCCGGGGTTCCAGTACCGTTGCGGATGATCTCATGACTCCCTCCCGGCTCCAGCAGAAAAAGCGGGAATGGGGTCAGGCATAACTAATTAACTATTGCCATCAATAAATCGGAGACACATCATTATTTAACTGCTGTTTTGCCCACATGCGTGCGGACCACCCCGTCGACGCCAAAGAGCGGAGGGGATGTTTATGCAGGGCGTTCCCAACTTCGGTGGGACGAGGACCGCTTCTGCATTCGCAATGTTAAAATTGAAGAAGTAAATGGGAGGGTAAATGGGACGTAGGTTCTGAGACAACTTGGCAATTGCTTAAGAAAATAAGGGGTGGTTATGCCCAGACAGCCAAGACTCGATATCCCCCGGTGCATAGCATCACGTCATCGTCGAGGGAAACGTTGTTCAAAATATTCAATGTTTCGGAGTTGGGGGGGATGGCGTCAGGTATAACTTATGAAACCCCCATCTTCGAGATATCGGATAGTTTTATGATTCCGCGAAATCCTTCTACCCGTTCAATAAACCTGTAATCCGCCGTGATGAATGGTTTGCCTTCCTTTTTTGATAAGGCCAGGAAATAATCATCATAGGCGGTTTGGTATGCCCTATTGCCTTTTCCCTCTCCTTTTCGCCTTCTTCTGGATTTCCTGCAAGATTTTTAATCCTCCGATCTGGGAAGTCTGGCGATGTAGAAATGGGTATAATCAAGTATCACCAGGTTGGGCAACTGATTTCATATTCAAAAGGAACGTTTCGTGAGAACCGCCAAAATTTAAATAGTAAAACCGGTTCGCTTTTTTGCGGCCTATGAGCTTCTTTCAATTGACCATAAATAATCCATGGGCAGAGCATACAGGTTTGGCCCAAATGGAATCACCTCCGATCCGGTATATAAGACGATTCCTCGGTGAAAATGCTTGCCCGCCATTTCCCCGAGAACACGGAGTCCCTTGAAATCCTGCTCCCCCAAGCGGGTCCCGGACTTCACCTCGATCCCCACGACCTTCCCTCGGGCATCTTCCAGAACAATATCGACTTTATGCCCCGTTTGGGTGCGAAAGTGGTACATTTGGGGTTGACATTCGCTCCAGGTGATTTGTTTTCGGAGTTCCATAGCTACGAAATTTTCCAGGTACGGACCTACCAGACCGTTTTCCATCATCCGCTCCCTGCCTGCTCCCAAGAGATGAGCCTTCAAACCCGTGTCATTCAAAATCAACTTGGGTGTTTTGACCAGTCTCTTGCCGAGATGTCCGAACCAGGGCGGCAATTTATTAATCAGAAAAGTAGCCTCCAGGAGGGTGATATAGCGTTTCAGAGTCGTTTGGGGAATGGCCGCTGTTCGCGAAAGTTCAGCAAAATTTAAGAGGGTGGGCACACGAACGGATATTAGGGTCAGAAGTTTGGGTACATCCGCCAATCCTTCAATGTTTGCAAGTTCGCGTATATCCCGCTGCAGGATTGCCGTGATATAGGAAGAAAACCAGGCCTTTCGCCTTGCCGTTGCCTTACGCAAGACAGCCTCCGGGTAGCCTCCCACGATTACTTTCTCCAGGATATCAAAATGGTTTTTGCAGGCAGCCTTGGGGATGGGAAATTTGTCTTCAAAGACCGCATCGACAAATCTCTCCGTGGTTCCGATCAACTCCCCTTGAGAAAAGGGCCAAAGGTTCAAAATCTCCATGCGCCCGGCGAGGGACTCCGATAAGCGCGGAAGCAAGAGGATATTCGCAGAGCCGGTCAATAAAAAGCGCCCCGGTTGGCGATCACGATCCACCGAGGCTTTGATGGCCACGAACAAATCCGTCGCTTTCTGCACTTCATCAATCACCAAAGGTTCATGAAAACCGGCAAGGAACCCTGCCGGATCTTGCCGCACTGCTGCCAGAACGGAAAAATCATCAAGGGTTATATATCGGGCCGGGTGGTGGTGGGAAGCAATGGCCTTTACAAGGGTGCTTTTTCCCGTTTGCCGAGCGCCCGTTAACAAAACCACCGGAGTATCAGTTAAGGCTTTTAGTATGGCCGGGGTAATATGGCGCTTGATCATGGTTGAATAATAACCATTTAGTGGTTGAAAATCAACCATCATTTTCTTAAAAAGCGTTAGAGATCAATTTGCGGGATCCCGGACCTCTGGTTTTTCTTCTTTTTCCCCTGCTTTCTTACCCTCCTCTTCGTCACTTTCACCATCCTCTCCCAGATCCGGATGCGGGAATTCCTTTGGGGGCTTTTCCTCCTTCTTTTTCCCGATCCATGCTTCCTGGATTTCGGCTTCCACCTCCGTTAGGGGGTGGGCGTAATGCTTCCTTGAATATTCCAAGATATGAGGAACGACTTCAGGCCGGGATTTTTTTGGGGGAGAAGAGTGCGCATGTTGAAGGGGGGGCACGTTGCCGTTGATGAGCAGCCGGACGTAGACATGCAAATTGGAAAGGCCGATCAAATCATTGTCGGAAATGGCCTTCGAGAACTCTTTGCTGAGAATTTCCGCATCGTTGGCTCCTACCCGGAAGCTGATCAATGTACCGACGTTCCCCTGGATCCCTCGGAGAATATTGTCCTTGATTTGTGAAGTGTAGCGGAAATCCCGCCGATGCTTGCCCTGCACCGGCACGGTACAGGGCTTGCGGCGTCCGCCTGAGGCGGACCTTTCCTTCCTGGCCCTTGGCCGGCTTTCCTTAAAAAGATGATCAACTAATTTGGAGATGATCCAATTTTATTAAATTCCACTTCATTTTTATAATGGCCATATAGGGTGGGTGGTTAAAAACTTACATTTTAAACACAGCGCTAGTGTAGCGTCTCAGAAATAAGTTGACAGATTCAAATCATTACCAGGGAGCCAGGCAGAGAACCGCTGAGCTTGCTAAAATAAGGCGCTCGCTCCCTCTTTGAAGGAGTCGATACCGACTTATCTTCATCCGAAGTGTTATATTTTAAACCACTTAGCCAGATTTCGCGGAGTTGCCCGCGTCTCTTTGCGGAGACCAAGTTTTGGGTTTAAATTAAGCCAGTTCCCGGCCGATTTTGGCCGCGCGCATCGTTTCTCCGCCTGGCTCCAAGTCAATTTTGTCAATGAATTTATGGGACGCAACACTAGCGATAAAGTTAAGATTTGCACATGATCTGGCCAGACCAGAGGTCTTGTAAAAATATTCTCCAGGGCATAATTTCGATTTTTCCGGTTACGATTCGAGGCTTCGGGTCGCAAGAAACCAAAATGCGTCGTCGAGTTTTGTATTCTTCACCGAAGGCGATAAGGCCTTTCCAGTGATGGGGTTGGGCAAGACTTGTCCCCTTTACTTCTATGGCAACCTCGTGGCTTCCCAAGACAAAATCCACCTCTAATTGCGAGGCGGTTCGCCAGTAAGAAACCGGATATTTCAAACCTGAATAACTGGTATGGGCGGATAGTTCCATAAAAATAAAATGTTCCAATGCCCTGCCGAAGAGTTCAGAGCCTTGTTGAACACGCCCCCGCCTGGTCAGGAATCCCACAACCCCGACATCAAAGAAGTAAAAGCGCGGAGCGGTGATGACGCGCCGTTTAGGGCACTTCTGAAAAGTCGGAACAAACCTTCCAATGAGTGTATCTTCCAAAATCTGGTAATAGGATTTCACCGTCGGTGCGCTCACTGCACATTCCCGGGCAATATTGCTGAACTGGATCATTTCTCCATTGGACATAGCGGCAATTTCCAGGAAACGGCTGAAGCCGGGGATGTTTCGAGTCACAGCTTCGGCGGAGATTTCCTCCTTGAGATAATCTCCCACGTAAGCTTCGAGACGTTCCCGGGGAATATCACTTTCATAATGGGATGGGAGAAGGCCGTTATTCAAGGCTCTTTCTAAAGAGAAATCTGGAATTTCCGGAAAAACAAGGGGGAACAACTCATAGCGGATGGCCCTTCCTCCAAGAAGGTTTCCATGTCCCCTTTTTAATTTTCGAGCGCTTGACCCGCATAGAATAAAACTTAAATTTGCGTTCTCGATGAGCCAGTGGATCTCATCCAGGAGATCGGGCACTTTTTGAACTTCATCAACGATAATTGGTTGCTTGCTAATTTCGCCTCGATTCGCCAGGGCAAGGCATTCTTCCCGAATCAGGGAAGGCTGATGCAAGAAACGCCGGTAGACATCAGATAAAAGTAAATCGTAGGACATCGAGGTGGGAAACCGCTCCCGGAGTAAAGTGCTTTTTCCTGTCTGCCGGGGTCCCCAAAGAAAGCAACTGGTTTTCTTCGGTAAGGATATATTTATTATTCGTTTATACATGATAAATAAAATACTATTTTTATTTTATCATGTCAAGCAATTATTCTGTTTGAAGAATATGCTTCAGGGAAATTCCTACCTTTACTTCTATCTGCCCGTAGAAATCATCTTTTAATTGGCGACCATTGATTTCCCCGAGAAGGGTTTCAATGGCCTGAGTCAGATCCAAGCAATGTGCCCCTTTAACTCCCTCGACCTCCACTTTGACATTACCCCCTGAATGGTAACAATCATTTCTTCCATATTTCTTCCTTTTCCAGAATCAAGCCACTTTTTTTAAAATCAACTTTATCACGCCGGCTTTCACCCTTTCTTCCTGGACCAGACTGAACCCTCTTTTCCTGGTTTCATGCAGTACTTTGCGTTAGGCATATTCCTGCTGAATCATTTGAATAAGGCGGCGAGTCTTTTCTCGCTCCGGAGTTTCCACAACAGCGGTTATCACATACCCTTTCCCGGGCACTCCCTTTTTGAATAGCAGATGCGATTGAGGAACAATCCTAACAGAAAGATCTATATGCTCCATTTGGCCATCATGGCCGATGTGCCAATCATTTTCTTTCATACTGAACCCCAAATCAGAGATCGTTCTTTTTAAAATATCGAGGTCCAGAATTTCAGTCTTGACGGTCGTAAAGTGAGACATGTAATTCACCTCCTATTAAATTGATCTTCAATCATCTTGAAGCGATCAAAGCGAAAGCCAACAGCTTGTTTCCGGGGTTTAAATTCAGCCAGTTTTCTTCTTTCCCCCTCCCGATGGTCCTCTCCTAAAATCAAGGACAAAAACTGGATTCTGTTAATAGAGTTCTTCATTTCCTGCAAAAAAAGCCAGCGGCCGTCTTTCCTGTCCCATTTGTCCAAATTGAAATCCTCCTTTTTCAGTCCATCGGTCCAGGGAATATGGGGATGGCGGCAGAAGAAATGCCCAAGGGTCCCGGAAAAAAGAACGGAGGGAGGAGGATTCATTTTGAAAACTTCGCGGAGAATGGCAGGTAAAACTTTCTCACCGAAATTATGATAAAGAAAATTTAAGGTCTGGCAGCGATTTAGATCCTCTTTAAGATGCAAACCGGGAAGATAATCAAAGAACGTAGAGTCTTTGATGGGAATGTCAGAACAGCTCAGCAAGAGCTCAATTAAGTATATTCTAATGGCGACATTTTCTTCCTTGCGGCTTTTTTCTAAAGTGGGTATGCAGTTTGCTCAACCAAAATTGGCTATCACCATGAAATATTTAGCTTTTCTCAGCTATTCCAGTCTGATAAACTTACAGCTCAAAATCTTATTAATTCAATACGTTGGCGGTTTATCAGTTGAGTAAAGTGCATAGCCCCTTTTTCTAAAATGAGACTTAAAAATGAAGGGAAGGAACCGAAAAATACCTCGATTATTTCCCCGATCGCCGGATTGTATTTTTCTATTACCACAAAATTCAGTTGGGTTTGGCCATTTGCTGAGGCCTGGTTAAT
>JASEHN010000208.1 GCA_030018715.1 Thermodesulfobacteriota bacterium
TCCCCCTTCATCCCCCTTTTTCAAAGGGGGAAAGGCTGAATCTTTTATCGAATTCTAATTAAAAACCTCTCCTCCCTTTGGAAAAGGGAGGTCGGGAGGGATTTCTGGGAAGGCCTTTTCAAAACGTTAAATTGTTACAAAAATCCAAAAAATTTTTCAGGTTTTGCACGTTAGTAGTACATAGAATACAGAGCTAACATATTTATAAATAAAAGCTTTTTTCCGAGCCCTCTGTACTGCTAACGTTCAGAGTATCTAAATTTTGTTAGAAAATATGTTAGAACCATAAGCTACTGGCTAAAAGCTAAATGTTTCTTTTGGTTGCGGCTATGCCGCAATGTTATCTCTGTGGCTAAAATAATATTTATTTCGCTTGCATCTTTTTTTAAAAAACTTGCATTTTTTTCTTGACAAGTTTTTTTTATTGGCATAATCTATAGAAAAATAGATTTAGATTTATTTGTAGATTTATATTTCTAAGAATTGCTGATTTGACAGGCTTACGCTCCTCTGGAGACTGCCTATGAGGACTTCCGATATACTAAAAAAACTAAATATTCCAAGGCATAAGCTTTATTACCTGGAACAAAAAGGGTATATCAAGCCGAAACGGATTCCTATGGGAGAGCTTGAAACCAGGGAATACAGCGAAGAAGATTTTAAAAGACTCGAACTGATTTGGAAATATTTGCAGAATGGCTTCAAACACAAGATTGCCTACCAGAAAGCAATGGAAGAACTGCAAAGTCCAAAACTTGACCTTGAGAGGGGATCATGAGCGTCGCTGGCAGTATTGTGCTCCCGAGGGAGCCAATGAAAATCGTAACAGGCGCAGAGGCTATACTTTCTGCAGAGGAGGAGTATCAAGCCAATCCATGGAAAGAGGCCACCAACGAGGAATGGGAAGACTGGCGGTGGCAATTAAAACATCGGGTTACCAGAGCGGAGCAGCTTAAATTCATCTTAAATCTCAGCCAGGAAGAAATTGCGGCCATTGAAGTCTCCAAAGGCAGAATGGCCACAGCCATAACCCCTTATTTTGCTAAATTAATGGACCGTAATGATTCCAACTGCCCTATCCGCCGGCAGGCCATTCCCACCCTGGAGGAATTTCACTTCTCCCCCCATGACCTTTTTGATCCCTGCGCAGAAGATGAAAATTCCCCGGTCCACGGCCTCGTCCACCGGTATCCGGACCGCGTGCTCCTCCTGGTTACGGATAAATGCGCAGTTTACTGCCGGTACTGCACGCGCCGCCGGATGGTGGGGTCCAGCGAAAACTGCATTACCGAAGAGAAGCTTGATGAAGCAATATCCTACATCCAGGCTACCAAGAAGATTCGGGATGTTTTAATCTCGGGCGGCGATCCCCTGCTCTTAGAAGACGATCATCTGGAAGGAATCATTGCCAAAGTGAGAAGGATTCCCCACGTGGAGATTATCCGCATCGGCACCCGGGTGCCGGTAACTCTTCCCCAGAGAATTACCCCCTCGCTAACTGCCATATTGAAGAAATACCATCCGCTCTGGATGAGCATTCATTTCAGCCATCCCAAGGAGATCACCAAGGAAGTTCGCCGGGCCTGCGCCATGCTATCTGAGGCAGGCGTTCCCCTGGGAAGCCAGACCGTTCTTCTGCGGAGGATCAATGACCGTTCTGTGGTCATGAAGCGCCTGATGCACGAGCTGTTGAAGATCCGTGTCCGTCCCTACTACATATATCAATGCGACCTGGCCATGGGTACTGAGCATTTCCGCACCCCCGTTGCCGTAGGAATTAATATCATCGAAAAATTACGCGGGCATACCACCGGCTATGCGGTTCCCAGTTTTGTCATAGATGCCCCGGGCGGCGGCGGCAAGATTCCGGTGGGCCCCACATACCTGATTTCCCAGGATAAAGGAAAGATGGTCCTGCGCAACTATCAGGGGAAGGTTTTTGAATATCAGGAACCCCAGAGTTAGGGGGCCTGAAAACAAAGTGCAGGGAAGAAGAAAGCCCTCTTACAATGCAAGAGGGCTTTTCTACTTTTGGCCGATAATCCATTTTAGCATTCGGCTATCATTGCAAAATTATCAATGGTCAATGGAAAATTAGCAATGGAAAAACTTTTTTATTTCTTGGCCTTTTCCTTAAGAGCCAGCTCGATGACTTCGTCCATACGCTTAACGAAGTGAAACTTTAAGTCTTTCTTTACCTGTTCAGAAACTTCATCCAGATCCTTCTCGTTCTTCTTGGGCAGGATGACCGTGGTGATGCCGGCCCGTCTGGCTGCCAGCACTTTCTCTTTAATCCCGCCCACCGGAAGGACCAGTCCCCGGAGGGTTATTTCACCGGTCATGGCCACATCGCTGCGCACGGGCCTTCCGGTGAGCAGGGAGGTGAGGGCTGTAAGCATGGTTACGCCTGCAGAAGGCCCATCTTTGGGAATGGCTCCGGAAGGAACATGTATATGGATGTCGCTGCTGTCAAAGAAGTTTTCCGGAATCTTCCAGGCCTTGGCCCTGGTGCGCACGTAACTCAGGGCGGCCTGGGCCGACTCCTTCATTACATCCCCTAATTGACCGGTAAGGGAAAATTCTTTACGCCCTTTCATGCGCGTGGCCTCGATAAAAAGGATGTCTCCCCCCGTGGGGGTCCAGGCCAGGCCTGTGGCCACACCCGGTTCCGAAGTGCGTTCCGCTACCTCCGAGAAAAATTTAACGGGCCCGAGGTAAGAGGACAGGCCCTCGGCATCGATGACCGTGAGGGTTTCCTGGCCTTCAGCCACGCGCCTGGCCACTCCCCGGCAGACGTTGGCGATCTCCCGTTCCAGGTTGCGCACTCCTGCTTCCCGGGTGTATTCGAGAGCAATGCGCCCAAGAGCCCCGTCTTCGAATCTTATGTTCCGCTCCGAAAGGCCATGGGCCTCGATTTGTTTAGGAAGCAGATAATCCCGGGCAATCTTCAACTTCTCTTCTTCCGTATATCCCGGAAGATCCAGAACCTCCATCCGGTCCCGCAGGGCCGGAGGAATCGGATCCAGGATGTTGGCCGTGGTAATGAACATGACTTTGCTGAGGTCGAAAGGCACGTCGAGATAATGATCGGAAAAGGCGTAATTCTGCTCGGGATCCAAAACCTCCAGCAAGGCGGCCGAAGGGTCGCCGCGAAAATCCATCCCTAACTTATCGATCTCATCGAGCATGAAAACCGGGTTATTCGATCCGGCCTTGCGAATTCCCTGAATTATCCGCCCGGGGAGAGCGCCGACGTAGGTGCGGCGATGGCCGCGGATCTCCGCTTCATCACGCACGCCGCCCAGGGACATGCGGATGAACTTGCGTCCCAGGGCTTTGGCGATGGACTTTCCCACAGAAGTCTTGCCGGTCCCTGGAGGCCCGACAAAACAGAGGATGGGACCCTTCATGTCGGCTTTGAGCTTGCGCACCGATAGATATTCCAGGATACGTCTCTTCAACTTCTCCAGATCGTAGTGGTCTTCATCCAGGACTTTCTGGGCCTGGATAATTTCCAGGTTGTCCGTAGTGGAAACGGCCCAGGGAAGTTCGATGAGCCAGTCGAGGTAAGTCCGGGAGACGGTGTATTCCGCGGCTGATGGCGGCATCTTGGCCAGACGATCCAACTCCCGCTCTCCTTCTTTCATGGCTTCCGGCGGGAGCATGGCCTGAACCAGGCGCTTGCGCAATTCTTCAATTTCAACCCCCCGTTCATCCCTTTCGCCCAATTCCTTCTGGATGGCTTTGAGCTGTTCGCGCAGGAAATACTCCCGCTGCGACTTATCGATCCCCTCCCGCACCTGGCTCTGGATTTTGGAGCTTAGTTCCAGGACGCTGAGTTCCTTAGAGAGCAGAAGATTGGCCTTTTCCAACCGGTCTTTGACGTTCAGCGTTTCCAGGATGGCTTGTTTGTCAGCCAGAGGAACGTTTAAGGTGGAGGCAACCAGATCAGCCAGAGCCCCGGGCTCGTCGAGATTCATGGCCATGATAGCCAGCTCCGCCGGAAGGTTGGGGGCCATTTCCACAACCTTCTGGAAGATGCCCTTCACTCCGACCATCAGGGCCTGGGTATCCTCGTGTTCTCCAACCTGATCTTGCAGGGGAACGACCTTGGCCCGCAGGAAGGGTTCCCGCTGGGTGAATTCGGCAAGGCGAATGCGGGTAGTGCCCTGGATGAGCAGGCGAAGACTGTTATCGGGCATTTTGATCATCTTCAAGATGTAAGCCGCGCAACCGGTTTCGAACAAATCTTCCGGTTTGACCTGTTCCACCTCTTTATTTTTGATGGCCACGACCCCGGTCATTTTATTGGCCAGCAGAGCGGCATCGATAAGCTTGATCAGAGGTTCCTGACTGACCATCAGCGGCAGGATCATCTTTGGGTAAAGCGCAGCTTCACGGATGGGGATGATGGGTAGTTCTTCCGGAATCTTAAGGCCTTTTATCCCATCTCCTTTGCCGGCCATCTCACCCATGCCAGAATCCTCTATAACGATATTTCCCTCATCGGGGATCAGGAATTGGTTCGCCTTCATAGAATTTTTACCTCCACAGTCCTGGGGACAGACTCTTTCATCTTGGGGATGGTGACGACGAGGAACCCTTCCCGGTAATTAGCCTTGATTTCATCCGTTTTGAGGGGGAAGGGGATACGCAGAGTGCGCTCGAAATACCCGTAATCTATCTCCATCTGATGAAGCCGGGTTTTGGGGGAGGGTGAGTATTCGGTCCTCGTCCCGGAGATGAAAAGGAGGTCTTTTTCAAAGAGGACATGAATATCGCTTGATTTCATGCCGGCGATCTCCATAACCACGGCAAGGCTGTCTTCTGTTTCATAAATGTCCATCGGCGGGTGGAAGGACTGCTCCGGCTGGTAGCCCAGCGGTTTCAAATCCTTAAAAAATTCACCCATGAGTCGATGCATCCTGTTTCTCATCTGGTCGAAATCATCTATCTTCATGATTCCCTCCCTATTTTCTTCTGCCATCTACAAGAATCTACCAAAAATAAATCAGGAGTCAATAGGCGATTTCTCCTGGCCATCCCTCCCTTTTTCCCGCTTACTTCCTTGAAGAGAAGTTTTTTTTCTGATAATATACCCTCGTAATTCAGGCAAAGTTATACGGTTTTAGCAAATCCCCGGATTATGTTTTTTTGCAGGAGGACAGAGCATGGCGGAAATTAAGAGCGCCATCGAGCTGGCCATGGAAAAAACCAAGAGCCTTCACCTTTCGCACGAGGAGATGGAAAAGCTAAAAGAGGAAGAAATGCAAGCCAAGGCCCGCAGCCTGGCAAACCGCTTCCTGGAAGTCGATTTTCATTTCAAGGAAGTGGAAAAGGAATTATTGAAACTGGCCCTTGATCAGCGAGAGCATTTAGAAAAGCTCATGCGCCAATATTTATCCGAAGCCATCCAGTTAGACCGGGATAACGCCCTCATCTTCCGGGGAATCGAAACCTTACAAAAGGAGAGCAATAGCGTAAACCGAAAAATTCAGCAGTTGATAAAAAACTACCGGGAGCAGAAAGAACGCGCCTTTGCCGAGACAGAAAAAAAGATTCTTTTGAAACTGGAAGAGCTGGGTATTGCCGGCTCTGCAGTTCAGGCGAAGGTTGAAGGCAGCCAGGAGTGGGAGCAAGCCCTGGTTAAATTTAAACCGGACTTCGAAGAAAAGCTTGGTGTCTTGCAAGAAGAATTGAAAAAATAAGGATTCCTTGTAACAGTTTAGCGATTTGAAAAAATGGCATTAAAGCCTTTGTTGAGGGCCGG
>JASEHN010000209.1 GCA_030018715.1 Thermodesulfobacteriota bacterium
AAAAAAACTCCTCCCTTTGGAAAAGGGAGGTCGGGAGGGATTTCTGGTCCGCCTAAGGCGGATCAAGCCGCTAAATTGTTATTGGTTTTTCCCGTTTTGGTTTTTATTTTTTTGATTTATGAATTTAATTTTTCTCTGCGTTCTTTGCGCGCTCTGCGGTGAATCTTTATTTGTTCTCCAGATACTCCGAAATGGCTTTATCATAGCGGGCGGTGAGCTGATACACTTTCTTGGCCAGGCGGAAATTCGTTTCTTTACTCACTGCGCCGCCGCTTTTCTTCATCTCCGCCAGAATGGGCTGGTAATCAGCCGGGTCCACGATTACGGTCACATAAGGGTAGTTTTTCGCCCCGGCCCGCAGCATGGAAGGCCCGCCGATGTCTATATTCTCTATGGCCTCATCCAGCGTACAATTGGGCTTGGCCACCGTGGCCTCGAAGGGATAAAGGTTAATCACCACCATATCGATGGGTTTTATGCCATGTTCCTTCATTTTCTTAACATGCTCGGCATTCTCGCGGATGCCTAAAAGGCCTCCGTGGACTTTGGGATGGAGGGTCTTCACCCGCCCGTCCAACATCTCGGGAAAACCCGTGTATTCGGAAACATCCAGAACCTTCAGTCCGCTTTCCCTAAGGACCTTAGCTGTCCCTCCGGTGGACAAAATTTCCACGCCGGAACCTTGCAGTTCTTTGGCGAATTCTTGAATCCCGGTTTTATCCGTCAGACTGATGATAGCTCGCTGAATCTTTGACATAAAATGTCCTTTCATAGGGTTCAAGGATTCAGGGGTTCCATGTCAGGATTTTATCTATGACGCCTTACGACTTACGTCATATCCTTTGACCCCTTGAACCCTATTCTACAGTAATGAGGTTCTCCTCTCGGTTAATCACTTCACCGACGAGGGAAGCCTCGGCAATTCCCTTTTCTTTCAGTTTCTGCAGAAGCTGTTCTCCTTGAGCTCGGGGCAGGGCGATCAATAATCCTCCCGACGTCTGCGGATCAAAGAGGATGATCCTCTCGGCTTCGGGAACCTGAGAAGCAATAAAAATATCTCGGCCAAAGTGCCGCTCATTGCAGTAGGCTCCTCCCGGGACCATTCCCCGGGCGGCGTATTCCCTGGCCCCCGATAGAATCGGGAGGGACGAGTAAAAAAATCTGAAGGAGAGGCCGCAGCCTCTGGCCATCTCGGAAGCATGCCCCAGCAGGCCAAAACCCGTAATATCCGTGCAGGCATGGGAGTTTAATTCCACCATCGCTTCCGCGGCCTGGTCATTCAGGCGGACCATGGAATCCACTGCTTGCTGTAAAGCTTCAGGCTCGGCCATCTGCGCTTTAGTGGCGGTAGAAATAATGCCCGTTCCCAGGGATTTGGTTAAAATCAAGACATCTCCTTCCCTGGCCCCCTTGTTCGTAACGATTTTTTGAGGATGCACGATTCCAGTCACGGAAAGGCCATACTTCAATTCTGCATCCTCCACTGTGTGACCGCCCAGCAACACAGCGTGAGCCTGATGGATTTTATCCAAACCGCCCTTTAGGATTTCAGTGAGGATGGAAAGATCAAGAGAACGGCTGGGAAAGCCTATCACGTTCAAGGCGGTCAGGGGCTTTCCACCCATGGCATAAACATCGCTAATGGAATTGGCCGCGGCAATTTGCCCGAAGAGGTAAGGGTCATCAACGATAGGGGTAATGAAGTCCACTGTCTGCACCAGGGCTAACTGCGGGGAGATCTGATAAACTCCGGCGTCATCAGCGGTTTCAGTGCCTACCAGCAAATGGGCGTGCTTTTCCAAGGGCAGCGGCCGCAGAGCTTTCTCTAAGTCCTCCGGACTCAGTTTGGCCGCTCACCCGGCCGCGCGGACCATGGCCGTCAGGCGGATTTTCTCATCCACGAAAGATTCCTTTCAACTTCAAGGAGTCTTATTTACAAATACCTCCTCCCGCCCGGAAACAGCTTCTGCGAGAGCAGGGGATTGCTCCCATTCAATTGGCCAGGGTGAATACAGCAGCCGGAGCGCGCGCTTTTGTCCCTCGGCCCGGTACTCCAGAAGCCCCCTTAGCAGGGAGAAGTAAAAAAGATCTTCCTCTGTGTAGTAGGTGAGGAAAAAACTCACCTCGTATAGTTCACGCCAGGCGTTCTTGCGGTGCACGTAAAAACCCCAGAGAAATTTAGATTCGCTTTCTCCTGCCGGGTTACGGTGGTACTCGTAAAGGCGCAAGAGCGGCGCCCAGTTTCTCTCATATCCCTCATCGTCGATCGGGAGCAAGGCCGGGAAATAGAATTGCAGGGAACCCTCTTTGCGCAGGCTGTAATAGAAAAGCGGCCAGATTCTTAAAATCCGCGCCTCTTTCCCTTCATCTTTCCAGAACTCGGTCTGATCCTTGGAGAGGAGCAGGTACCGGTTGACCTCCTTCTTATACTTCTCGTCTTCCTGGCGGGCATACATATAAAGGGGCCAGAGGATATATCCGCTTTGGCGATCTTCCCAGAGTTTCCGGCTGTAAAAGGGGAAGATGCGCAAGAGAGATTTATCTTCTCCTTTCGCCCACTGGAGTAAAGGCCAGGGAAAATCCCACTGGGTGTATTTTTCATCTTCATCATAAGTGTAATTGAAGAAAGGCCAGATCACTGACCGGGAGACCCGTTTCCCGGAAACAGAAGATACATAAAGGGGAAAAACCATGGAGATTTCGGTGGGATCATCCGTATAAAGGTAACGCTTCTCAAAATGAAAGATGGGCCAGAGAAAAAAAAGTTTTTCGTAATCGTTCTCCTTCTTCTCATGGCCTACCAGAGGCCATATCTTAAACCCTTCTCTGCCGCCCCCTTCGGTACGGGAGAAAATAGGCCAAAGAAACGAGTAAGTCCGATTTTCACCCTCGCGGGAATCGGAATAGATCGGCCAGAGGAGAAAATTCATTTCGTCTTTACCAAAGCGTTTTTTCAGGTTTCCGTAAACCGGGAAAAAACCTCCGTAGGATTCGCCTTTTTCCGTCTCTCCCCAGAAAGCCAGGAGAAACCCCCTTTCCTTTTTCTCAGCCTCCTTCCCGGTCAGGGCCCTCCGGGTGGAAAAAAAGGGCATAAAGGATGACTCCACTTCCTCCTCCGTTCGTTTGTATTTTCCCAGGGGATACAGGTATTCTAAGATGGTGTGCTTCCCTTCTTCCTTTTGCCAGTAGAAAAAAGGGCGGAAGGCAAAACTTTTTTTCTGTTGATCCTTACGGTAGGTGAATAAAGGCCCCAGGACATTGGTTTCTTTCCCTTCCCGCTCTTCATCTGCGCTGTAAAGAAAGAAAGGCCCGAAATTTTCCCGCTGTGGCCCCGGACTCAGGGTGGCGCACCCGGAAACCCAGGCCCAGGTCAGCAAGAAGGCCACTCCCCCCCAAAATTTTCCCTTTATCTCCCTCATGTGTGTGCTGGCCGCCTTCTACCGGATGACCGTGCCCAGGATCACGCTCAACACAGTAAGCGGGGTCACCTCCTGGATTCCCTCGGCGGCTTTGTTAACTGATTTGATTGCTTTCCTCGTGTCGTCGTACAAAGACTCGTCTTTGACCAGTTTACCCAGGGTTCCTTCGCCGCTTTCGATCTGCTTGGAGACTTTATTCAGGTTGGCAATGGTTTCCTTGGCTTCGCTCATGGTCTCTTTGGCTTGGGTATACAGGGAGTCGTCTTTAACCAGTTTACCCAGGGTTCCTTCGCCGCTTTCGATCTGTTTGGAGACTTTATTCAGGTTGGCGAGGACTTCTTTGGCTTCGACCATGGTCTCCTTGGTTTGGGTATACAGGGAGTCATCCTTGACCAGCTTGCCCAGAGTTCCCTCGCCGCTCTCAATCTGCTTGGAAACCTTATTCAGGTTGGCGAGGGTCTCCTTGGCCTGGGTGTAAAGGGAGTCGTCCTTGACCAATTTTCCAAGGGTTCCTTCGCCGCTTTCGATCTGCTTGGAGACTTTGTTCAGGGTGGCCAGTGTTTGCCTGGCCTCGACCACCGCCTCTTTAGTTTGCACGTAGAGCGCCTCGTCTTTTACTAACTTCCCGAGCGTTCCTTCTCCTTTTTCAATGGATTGGGCAACCTGGTTCAGGCTGGAGACCGTATCTTTGACTTCCCGGTACAGTTTATCGTCCTTGACCAGTTTGCCGATTGTCCCTTCGCCTTTATCAATGACCTTGGTTATATTCTGCAGGTTGGAGACGGTCTCTCTGGCGCCGGAGACCAATTCCTTGATGGATTCTTCCCCTTGCTCCCCTCCTAAGGCATTGCTTAGGGACTTGGTAATGGATTTGATGTCATCTCCTATGGAGCTGAGCTGGGTTAATACCCGGTCCACGTCCACCGGATGCCCCCCCTCCTCGACCTGGCCATTGGCCTTGATCATTCCCGGCCCAGGGCCAAGAACAATCTCAATATACTTCTCCCCCAGAAGGCCGGATGATTTCACAAATACTTCCGACCCAAGAGGAATTTTCACGTTGAGCGGCAGGTGCAGCGTGACCCTGGCCTTGGCCCCATCGAGAACAATCCCTTCCACCTTGCCCACTTCCACGCCGGCGATGCGCACTGGCGAATTCTTGTCCAGGCCGGCAGCGGATTCCACGTTGGTGTAAAGCCGGTAGCCGATCTCCCGGACGGTAATCTTTCCCACCCGGATAGTGAACAAAGTCAGAATGACAATCCCGATGACTACGAAGATGCCCACTTTCGTCTCTGTGGCAATATTCTTCATCGATTTCCTCCTCCAAGATTATTCCGTTGCTGGACAAATTCCGCCCCCCGCGTGATCGGTCCTTCCACCTCTCCCTGGATGAACTGCTGGACGACTTCGTTGGGCGAAGACTTGATTTCATCAGGCGTTCCCACTTCGATGATCTCCCCTTTGTAAAGCATGGCGATACGGTCGGCAATGCGGTAGGCGCTGACCATGTCATGGGTGATGGCGATTGAGGTGACTTCCAGTTTCTCCTTCATGCTGACAATAAGTTCGTTGATGACGTTGGCCATGATGGGGTCCAGGCCCGTGGTTGGTTCGTCGTAGAGCAGGATGGCCGGCTCCATGGCAATGGCCCGGGCCAGGGAAACCCGCTTGCGCATGCCCCCGGAGAGCTCGGCCGGCATGCGGTTTTCCACATTCTGCAGCCCTACTGATTTTAACTTTTCTATGGCGATAGCCTTGATCTCTTCGTCGGAAAGTTTGGTATGCCGGCGCAGGGCAAACCCCACGTTCTCCCAAACAGAAAGGGAGTCGAAGAGGGCATCGCGCTGGAAGAGCATGCCGAATTTTTTACGCAGCTCGTTCCACCCTTCTTCCGAAAGGTTCGAGACCTCCTGGCCGTCCACGTAAATCTCTCCCCGGTCGTGATTCAGGAGGCCGATGACGCATTTGATGAGAACGCTTTTCCCGGTCCCGCTCCCCCCGATGACCACCATGGATTCCCCGCATTTGACCTTAAGGTGGAGGCCGCGCAGGACATGGTTCTGCCTGAAGGATTTATAGACGTCTTTAAGCAGGATCATCGTTTCTTCCGGCCCGCGCCGGCACTGCTTGTCATTCATACTCTAAACCTAACCCGGCATAACCGAAACAAAAAAAGGCAAATTGATAAATTCGAAATTAGCATATCGAAATCCAAACCATTGCAGATCGTAGATTGTAGATTGCAGATTGAAAAAATAAAAACTTCGTAACAGTTTAGCGATTTGAAAAAATGGTATTAAAGCCTTTGTTGAGGGCCGG
>JASEHN010000210.1 GCA_030018715.1 Thermodesulfobacteriota bacterium
ATGGCTAGTCAAGAAAAATTTTCATGTTCCCCAATTTTTTCACACCTTCCCCCCCAAAGGGGCCATCGGGGTGCACCCCAGCGTTCCATTATTTATGCGAAGCTCAATACCCGGCTATATGAAGCATGTCATAAAGCTTTTCAAACTCTCTCAATAATTTGCCATATTTTCTTGTCCCTCTGGCGGGGAGGTGATGAGTTGTGTAAAGCGCTAAACGCCCTGCCAAGGCGTTTTTGCTAAGGAAGCTTGCATTTTATCGTCAAATTTAGTAGGTTGAAGACACAAAACAAAGAGCCGCAAGGCGCAAGTCGAAGAAAGCAGAGCGCAAAGCGCATAGCGAAAGGGCGTGAGGCGTAAGGAAAAACAGCTCAAAGCTCATGGCTCAAAGTAAAAGGCATAAGTCGCCAGGCGTGAAACGAAAGAAGCGAAAAAGCTAAAAGGGGAAACAACGGTATGGAGAACCTAAAGGACCATTTTCTGCATAAATTTCTCTATCCTGATAGCGTGGCCATAGTAGGGGCGTCGCGGAATCCTTTTCGGCCTAATTACCATCTTGTGGCCAATCTGGTGAATCTTGGTTTCCGGGGGAAGATTTATCCGGTCAATCCGGAAGCGGATGAGATTCTGGGATTAAAAACCTATCCATCCCTGAAGGATATCGATGGTCCTGTTGATCTTGCCGTGGTGGCAGTCCCTTACACCCTGACCCTCAGCCTTCTTAGGGATTGCCTCAAAAAAGGAATCAAAAGAGTCACCATCGTGGCCGGTGGTTTTTCCGAGACCGGGGAAGAAGGCCGGAAGGTTCAGATGGAAATGGCCAACCTCCTCAGAGAAAATGGCGTCAGGGCTATCGGCCCTAACGCCTTGAGCCCGATCAACGCCCCAATAAACTTGGCCGTCAGCTTCCACCCTATCGAAAAGATGAAGCCCGGCGGTCTTTCTTTGATCTTCCAATCCGGTCTTTATGAACCCAGGATTGACTGGCTCTTTTCAGACTTCAATCTCCACCTCAATAAACTCATCGACCTGGGCAATAAAATGGATGTCAATGAGGTGGACGCTCTTCGTTACCTGGCGGAGGATCCTGAGACCCGGGTCATCGGCGTTCATCTGGAAAGCATTGAGGGAAATGGGAGGGAGTTTTTTGGGCTCATCAGGGAGATTTCCCGGCGCAAGCATGTCATTGTCCTCAAATCCGGGCGTACCGAAGCCGGGGCCAAGGCGGCAGCTTCACATACCGGGGTCATCGTCCAGGGGAATGACATCATTTTTGACGCGGCGTTGAGGCAGTGCGGGGCCATCCGCGCCCAGAATATCGAGGAGTTTTTCGATCTGGCCCGGGGTTTGGAGCGTTTTGGCTCACTCTTGTTGAAAGGAAATCGCCTGGCCATTGCTACGCTTCCAGGCGGAGAAGCGGTGATTGTTACAGACCTTTTCCACCAGGAAGGTTTTTCTGTGACCCCATTGCAAGCGGAAACGAGAATAAAGTTGAAACCTGTTTTCCCTCCCTGGGAAATTTCTGGCAATCCCTTTGACCTGGGTGTTTCCTTGCAGTTTCATGACCCCCGAAAAGTTTACATTACCCTTCTGGAATCGATTGTGGCAGATCCAAATGTGGACGCGATAGCCGTGCAGCTCCCTTCTCGGGCGACAAGCCTTCCTAAAGAATTCTTCCAAATATTTCCTCAATCCCTCAAGGCCGGGAAACCAATCGCCCTCTGGCTCGCCGGAACTCCTTCCGGAAGGTCAGAGGTGCTTGAGTGGCTGGAAGAGCAATACGTCCCTGTTTTCCCCTCCCCCGAAAAGATTATTAAAGCTTTTTCCGCCCTGTACCGCTCCAGCCGATTTAAAAACGCCGAGAGTATGGCGCATAGCATATAGCGTATCTCGCCTCGCACCTTACGGTTTTTCCGCTATGCTCTCTGCTCTATGCCCTATGCTTTATCCGCCTTGGGCCTTTTGCCCTTTACTTTTTGCCCTTTGCTTTGCGTCTTTCGTCTTTTTTATTTTTTCCCCTTGCGCCTCACGCCTTGCGCCTTTGGCCTTTTTTCTTTTCCTATCACCTATCACCCATTACCCATTGCCTATTGCCCATTACCCATTACCTATTTTTATCCAACACCTCCCTGACTTTTTCTACCAATTTTTCCAAAGAAAAAGGCTTCTGAATGAAATTAACCCCCTCTTCCAATATCCCATGCCGCACGACCGCATCATCCGTATAACCCGACATATACAACACCTTCGCCTCCGGATGCAAAAGCAATAAACGCTCTGTCAACTCCCGCCCACTCATCACCGGCATCACCACATCCGTCACCAACAAATGAATCATCCCCTGATTCTTCTCACAGAGAATTAGCGCCTCCCACCCATTGGCCGCCTCCAAAACCTTATACCCCTGCCTCTTCAATATCTGCACCACCAAATTCCGCACATCCCCCTCATCCTCCGCCACCAGCACCGTCTCCCCGCCACGAGGAAGATCCCTCTTTATTTGCTTCTCCCTCTCCTCCTCCAACGCCTCATCCACCCGGGGAAGATAAACCTTAAAGGTCGCCCCTTTCCCCAACTCACTATAAACCCAAACATTCCCGCCGCTCTGTTTCACAATCCCGTAAACCGTCGATAACCCCAACCCCGTCCCCATCCCCTTCTCCTTGGTTGTAAAAAACGGCTCAAAGATTCTCCCCTTAACCTCCGGGGTCATCCCCACGCCTGTATCACTCACCGAAACCCGCACATACCGACCCGGCTTCGCCCCCACATGATTATGCACATACTTTTCATCTATCTCCACATTGGCCGTCTCAATGGTAAGCTTTCCCCCTCGGGGCATGGCATCCCGGGAATTTATTGCCAAATTAAGAATCACCTGCTCCATCTGCCCGGGATCTACCTTCACCCTCCCCAAGTCCTCAGCCAACACGCTAACCAGCTCGATGTCCTCTCCAATCAGCCGGCGAAGCATCTTGTCCGTATCTCTTAAAAGAACATTCAACTCAATCACCTTCATTTCCATGATCTGCCGGCGGCTGAAGGCCAATAACTGACGGGTGAGGTTTGCTGACTGCGTGGTCGCTTTATCGATCATTTCGAACGTTCGTCTCATGGGGTCTTCTGCTTTGAGTTCTAATAGGGCAAGTTGAGCGGAAGTTTTGATGAGGGTTAGGGCATTGTTGAAGTCATGGGCAATCCCCCCCGCCAACTGACCGATGGCCTCAATCTTCTGGGACTGGCGTAACTGCTCCTGAAGAGCCTTCATCTCCTCCTCTGCCTCTTTGCGTTCAGTGGTATCGCGGACAATGCCCCTAAACCCTATCCGGTTACCAGATGAATCTTTAATCAATGATACAGACGCCTCAACGTATCTTTTCGCTCCATCTTTTCTTATAATCTCCCAATCGAATACCCTGGCAGGTTGTCCCGTTCGATAAACTTTATTGAAGGTTTGAAACAATTTTTTGGCATTCTCCGGGTCGGTGTACCGCCGATCATTCATCCCTATCGTTTCCTCTTTGGAATATCCCAATATTCGGCACAGCGAATCATTGACGAAGGTAAAATTACCGGCGATGTCCACCTCGTAGTAGCCATCCTCAATGCTTTCCAGAATGTTTCGATACCTCTCCTCTGATTCCCGCAGGGCCTCCTCGGACTGTTTGTGCTCTTTAAAAAGCAGGGTGTTGGCCATAGCTCCAGCAATCTGATTGCCCACTCTCTCGGCTAGTTTTAAATCGCTTTCACTATAAGCATCCGCTTGGGTCGATTGAATGTATAGGACGCCTATCACTTCATTTTTCGAAAATAAAGGGACCGTCATAATCGACCGAAACCCAGCCTTTAAAATGGGCACGAGCCCTGGACATCGGCTTAGTATCTCTTCCCGATTTTCCTCCCGCATGAGAATGCTTGCCCGTGTCCGCCAGACTTCTTCCGTGCCAGTCCCAGCCAAAGGAATGATATCTCCTACCTTGCGCTGGTTCACTTGAAGACCCGAGACATCGCAAATCCTGAAGGTGTAGTCTTCAGGGTTGATGATGTTCACCGCAACCCGATCGAATGGAATGAGATTGCGCATTTCTTGGGCAAACCGTTCATAAACCTCCTCGATGTCGAGTGTAGAGCTGATGATCCGCCCGATCTCGGCCATGACCGCATTCTCTTGCGCCAGCCGTCTTGCCTCCTCTTCACTCCTTTGTAACGCCTCTTCGGTCTGCTTCCTCTCAGTGAAAAGCTGGGCATTGGCGATGGCACCGGCAATCTGATTGGCAACTCTTTCGGCAAGGCTCACATCCTTTGTTGAATAGGCATTAGGTTTTTTGGATGAGAAACCAAGAACGCCAATCACCTGATCTCCCGAGAAAAGTGGAACGAGTAAGAAGGACTGTAAACCAACTTGAATAAAGGGTGTGAGACCCGGAAATTTATCGGCAACCTCTGCTGGGCTTTCCCCATGAACGAGTAGACTTGAACGCGTCTGGATTATTTCCGCTGTTACCGTCCCGGCCATCAACGGCATCGTATCTCCCGATCTGCGGCCGGGAACATCGATTCCCCTGCTGTAGCGAAAATTGATAGTATTATCCTCATAGTTAATGATCCCAACCGTAATCTCATCAAAGGAGATAATCTTCCTAACTTCCTCGGCGAATCGCTCATACGTTTCCTCAATGTCAAGCGTCGAGCTGACGATTCGCCCGATTTCGGCCATAACCGCATTTTCTTGAGCCTGCTGTCTTGCTTCTTCCTCCCCCTTTTTTAAGGCTTGCTCCATTCTTTTATGTTCAGTAATGTCCCGGGCAACGGAATGATATCCAATAATCTTATCGCCTTCGAACATCAATGATGAATTTTGCCCAAGCCATATTACCTCTCCCGCCCTGGATAGAATCGGGAATTCTACGTAGATCGTTGGTATTTTTTGGCGGAACTGATCGATATAAATATCCGACAGCCACTGGCGGTGTTCAGGATGAATGATGTCACGGAAGTTGAGGCGTTTAAATTCTTCGAGTGAGGTACCCGCAGCTCTCAAGGCGGCAGAATTGGCAAAGGTGAAGTTCCCCCGTGTATCAGTTATGTGAATAATCTCCGAGGCGTTTTCTACAACTTGTTTATATTTCTTCTCGGACTCTTTGAGCGCCTCTTCCATCCACTTGCGCTCGCTCACATCGCGCACCATAGCCTGAAGGAATCTTTTCCCCGATAAATCTATAAACTGAAGGCTCACTTCCGCATCAAAAGGAGTGCCGTCATACCGGCAGTGTTTCCACTCAAAAAATTGCGGTTCGCCCTTTAAAGCAGCTTTAATCTTGGAAATGGCCTTTTTCGTGGAGTCCTGCCCATCCGGCTGTTTCGCCGGTGAAAATTTATAGGGAGGCTGGCCAATGATTTGTTCCTTTGTACACCCGAACATCTCCAGAGTTTTTCGGTTACAATCAATAAACCGGTCCTCCTCCATCAAAAAAATGGCGTCGTTGGCATGCTCAAATAATGTCCGGAACTTTAATTCGCTATTCCGCAATTCGGCGTGGGCTTGTTCGCTTGCCTTTATACGGCGGGGTGTTTTCATATCAGCGCTTCCTCCTCCCCTTTAGCCGCCTATTATTTAACCAGGAAAGTCCATTAATTGTCGGCAAAATCTTTGGTTTGCGTCCTGCTGGAATGTATTTTTGTATCAGTTTAGGGTTTTGAAAAAATGGCGG
>JASEHN010000211.1 GCA_030018715.1 Thermodesulfobacteriota bacterium
ATATGGGAGCCGCAGGTGGTGCGCACCCCACGCGTACAGATCAAGTCTTTGATGGCCAGGGGAATCCCGGTAAGCGGGCCGGCATTTCCCATTTGGATGTGGGCATCGGCAAGGGCTGCTTGCTGCATGGCCAATTCTGGCGTCAAAGTGATGAAAGCATGGATGCGATCTTCCACCTGGGCGATGCGCTTCAGGACCGACTCCGTGACCTCGCGGGAATTAATCTCCTTATTCACGAGCATTTCATGAAGCTTATGGGCGGATAACTGGTAAAGTTCCATTTAAGCACCTGAAGAAAAAAGTTAATCGTAGAACCTTGATTGTTTCGTAAAAAGTCGTCACTCCGGTGTAAACCGGAGTCCAGAGTATTTATAAGCCTTTGAAAAGACTGGATTCCGGCTTTCGCCGGAATGACGAAAATAGGGCAAAAAAGACTTTTTACGAGTCCATCAACCTTGATAATCCCCTAAAAGTCTCGAGAGGGGTAGGGGCACGATGCACCGTGCCCCTACCCCTCAGGACCGGTTATTCGATGATCTTGGGGACTTGAAAAAGGCCGCGATGGCCATCCGGAGCGTTATTCAGGGTAAGATCCCGGGGGAACGAGGGTTTAACAACATCCTCCCGGAAAACGTTGGTCTTTGCTATGGCATGGAAGGTAGGCTCCACATAGGCCGTATCCAGCTCCCCGAGTTTTTCCATATACTGAAGGATACTGTTCAGTTGAAGGGTAAAACGCTCCTTCTCCTTCTCGTTGAATTTGAGCCGGGCCAGCAGAGCTACGTGTTCCACTTCCTCCCTGGTAATCTTCATCTTTTCTCCCAAATATTTACAGCGTTTAGCTGAAAGTAGCGCTTTATTTATTTTTGGTTGCGGCCATCCCGCATTGAGAATATTAGCACACGAGGGTTTCTTTTAAAAGATCAAATTCGTTGATTATCGTTAAACCTTCGAGGTTTACGGCGCAGCCTTACGAGATAAAAAAGCCAAGTCCTAAGATTTTTGGGGAATCTCCAAATTAGTTGAGGGCCAAAGAGCTGGCATATTTAAAATGGGCAGTGATTTCAGAGGCCCAGGATGATCCTTGATTTATTTATGGACGTTCATTTCCCCATTTGCAAAGTACTGATTTTCGTCAACGTCCCCTTCGCAATCAGTTCAGCCGCCTCTTCTCTCTTCCATTCTTTGCCCCCTTTGATCCATTTTTTGCTACCCGAGTGATATCCTTGTTGACATAGGAAATGTTTAAAACCGAGACCAACATTTTTTTAAAAACCGCAGAGAAACACATTTTGGCCTTGACAGGTGGGAAATGGCTTCATTATATTCATATTCAATAGAGGCTCTTGTTCAATAGAGGCTCTTGCAAAAGTCTTAAACACCGTGATTTCCGCCCCGCTTTCGCGAGGGTAAACTTCAGCGGGAATCCAGGGCTGCCTGAAAAATCTGGATTCCGGGTCGCGCTTCGCCCTGTACACCATGCGGTGCAGGGCTTCGCTTGCCCGGAATGACGATTGAGCACCAGATTTTGAGATTTGCAAGAACCTCAATATAAATCATTTTTAGAATGGGCAGAAAAGATATGGCCGTATTCCCCATCCGGTTAGGGGTTCATGTCTCGATCGCGGGGGGGATGGAAAAAGCCATTGACCGGGCGCGGGAATTGGGTTGTTCGGCCATGCAGGTTTTCTCCCGTAATCCCCGGGGGTGGAAGACTTCACCTCTTTCTTCGCGGTCGATTGCCGCTTTTCAGGATGCCGCCGAAAAATGGGATATTGACCCGATCGTGGTGCATACGCCCTATCTCCTTAACCTGGCGTCCCCGGAAGAGCGCTTGTATCAGCGCTCCATCCGGGCTTTGGCCCTGGATGTCCAAAGAGCCAGTCAGTTGGGAGCCCGCTACGTGGTCACTCACCTGGGCAGCGCCAAGGAGAAAGGCAAGGTTTTCGGGGTGGAACGGGTGGTCGAGGCCTTGAAGATTGTGCTGCGGCAACCATCTGCAGTTTCCCTCCTGCTGGAAAATAGCGCAGGCGCAGGACATTCTATCGGAGTGGGCCTGGAGGAGCTTAAGGAAATTATCAAAAGGGTAGGGGAGGATGATGGGCGGCTTAGGGTCTGCTTCGATTCCTGTCATGGCTATGCCGCCGGCTATGATTTTCGGACTCCCCGAGGAGCCTGTGCGCTTGCGGAAGAAATCAAGCGCACAATCGGCTGGCAGCGGTTGGCCTTGCTGCATCTTAACGATTGTTCGGGAGAACTCGGCTCCCACCTTGACCGCCATGAACATATCGGCCAGGGAAAAATCGGTCTTTCAGGGTTCCGGGCCTTGCTCCGCTGCCCTTCTTTTCAGAGGGTGCCCATGATCCTGGAAACACCCAAAAAAAGTTCGAAGGATGATTTAGAGAATTTGGCCCGGATCCGGCAAATTTTCAAAAGAAAAAAATCAAACTGGAAAAATTAATTATGGGAAAAGATAACCTGCCCAGGGATGAAAAGATTTTTGACGGCCATGAAGAGGCGTTAGATGCAGTGGCCAACTCGCCCCTTTTTAGCCAACTGGCCGAAGCTTACCGCCTGCAGGGACGTTACGACGAGGCCATCGATACCTGCCGGAAGGGGCTGGAGAAAAATCCGGATGCTCTCCGGGGCCGGTTGATTCTGGGCAGATGTTATTTGGAGAAAGGCATGGTAGCTGAGGCCAAGGGAGAATTAGAAAAGGTGGCCGAAGGAATCGAGGAATGCCTATCCGTATATAAGCTGTTGAGCCAAGTTTATCTGCAGGAAAAAAACATAGACCGGGCTTTAGAGGTGCTCAGGAAAGCGTTATATTTCCCTCCCGAAGAAGAGAAGCCGAAAAAGGGGATGACCCCGTTAGAAATGGATTTGCTGCAGCAAAAAATCAAACCTGCTTTGGCGCCCACTCCGCCGGATTCTCAGGAAGATGCCGCGGAAGAGCGAAAATCTATTGCAGAAAAAGTGGCCAAAAAGGCCATTCAAACCGATACTCTGGCTGAAATCTACATCAAGCAAGGGCATCCGGAGAAAGCCCTTTCCATATATAAGGAGATCCTTTCCCGGGATCCTGAAAATATCCAGGTAAAAGAAAAATATGAGACATTGCAAAAACGTCTGGATATGGAACGAAGAGCCGCATCGCGCCAGAGGGTTATCAACAGGCTGGAACATTGGTTGACCGTCGTTTCTTCCAAAGAGGAGCCGAAAAACATATAGCAGAACTTCTGGCCGTTGGCAGGAGCAGAAACAGGTATGAATCAGCAGTCCATTTCCCAGATCATGCGTCGAGCTAAAGTTGAGGCGATCCTTTTTTTAAGTTTGGAAAATATTCGTTACCTGTGTGGTTTTTCGGGGAGCGACGGAGCCCTGGTCATTGCCGGACAGGAGCGCACCTTCCTGTCCGATTCCCGTTACGAGGAGCAAGCAAGGGGAGAGATTCAAGATGCTAACTTTAAAAAATACAAACAAAAAAATGATGGTTTGGCCCGCTTCTTGGGAGCTTTAGGCATCAAACGTTTAGGCATCGAGTCAAACGCCATTACCTTTGAGGATTACCGGAAGTTGCAGGAGAAATTACCCCGTATCTCCTTTGTTCCCCTCGCTAAGGAAATTGCCAGCCTGAGGGTGTATAAGGGAGCCGAAGAGCTGGAAAAAATTCGTCAGGCCATCCGGATAGCTTCCGGCAGTTTTGCAGACACTTTGTCCAAAATAAAGCCAGGAATTCGGGAAAGGGCGGTGGCTGAAAATTTAGAATGCCGCCTGATCCGCCGGGGCAGCCATAAACCGGCCTTCAACACAGTTGTAGCTTCCGGCCCGCGGGCAGCCCTTCCCCACGGAGTCGCTTCGGATAAGGCGCTGCAAAAGGGTGAGACGGTTGTGGTGGATTTTGGCGCTTGGTTTCAGGGTTATCACTCCGATGAAACCATGACCTTGATCCTGGGGAAGCCAGATGCCCGGCAGCGAAAAATCTATGAAACAGTCCGCCGGGCTCAAGAAAAGGCGTTAAAGGCCATTCGCCCGGGGGTGAGTTTTCGCAGGATCGACGCTGCGGCCCGGGAGGTCATTTTTCGGGCAGGGTTGGGAAAATATTTCGGGCATGGAACAGGCCACGGAATCGGCCTGGCCGTTCATGAAGCGCCCAGCATATCCCCCAAAGCCCGGGGGGTTGCCCAAGAAGGGATGGTCTTTACAGTAGAACCAGGGATTTATATTCCCGGCTGGGGAGGAGTTCGTTTAGAGGATATCGTGCGGGTTACCGGGCAGGGGTGCGAAAAGTTGACCGGCCTTTCGAAAGACCTTGAAGAAAACATCCTGGTTCGCTAAATTTATTGTATAGGAAATTCCTTTTTTCAACTTTTGTCCGCCTCAGGTGGATCGCTTTAGACACTTGACACTTATCCTTTATTTTTTTAGTTTTAAGAACTCTGTGATCTCTGCGCCCTCTGTGGCTAAATTATTTTATCTCCGCGGTGAAAATCATTTTAGGAGTATTTATTATGTATTCAACGTCAGATTTCCGCAAAGGCCTGAAAATTGAAATCGCCGGAGAACCATTTATCATGGTAGATTTCCAGCACGTCAAACCGGGAAAAGGCGGGGCTTTCGTGCGCACTCGCCTGAAAAGCCTGATTACCGGCAATGTCATCGACCAGACTTTCCGCTCCGGGGACCGGGTGGATAAACCCGACCTGGAAGAGCGGGAAATGCAATTCCTTTACGAAGCCGGAGGAGAGTTCCATTTTATGGACACCCAGTCCTTCGATCAACTTTTTCTGACTCCAGATCAGTTGGGGGATCGTAAGGATTTTTTGAAAGAAAATATCATAATCAAAGCTCTTTTCTATAACAAACGCCCCATCGACATTGAAGTGCCCATGTTTGTGGAACTAAAAGTCATCAAGTCTGATCCGGGAATCCGCGGGGACACGGCCACCGGAGCGACCAAACCAGCTACCCTGGAATCCGGCGCAGTGGTGCAGGTCCCACTCTTTGTGGAAGAAGGGGATGTTTTGCGTATTGACACGCGCACGCGGGGATACATTACCCGCGTTAAATAGCCGATTCCTTTTTTGTTCTTTGGACGGCAGGCTTGATTAAAGGAAGTGTAAGAAAGGATGGCGAATATGGAATATCCGGAAGACCTCTATTACACCCAGGACCATACCTGGCTGAGAGTTTCAGGAAGTCGAGGAACCATTGGGGCCACCGATTTTGCCCAACAGGAAATGGGAGAGATTCTCTTCGTGGAACTTCCGGATGAAGGTTCCCAAGTTGAACAGGGAGACGTATTCGGTACCCTGGAATCCTCGAAGACGATAGCGGAACTTTTCAGCCCGGTGGGCGGAGAAGTCGTTTCGGTCAATAAGGATCTGGAAGAAGAGCCTTCTTTGGTCAATGACGATCCCTACGGAAAAGGCTGGCTGGCGGTTTTGGAAATCGACGACCCCGAAGAGATGGAGAAATTGCTGAGCTCAACAGAATATGAAGAATTCCTGGAAAAAAAAGGGGCAAACTCGAAGAGCTAACCCAATCAAAAGAAACCCTGGGATCATAATCCCATCCATAATTTATTCTGGTGGAACGGATGAATTTCTTGACAAATCACCGGAAGGTTGTTAAAAACTGGATGGAGTTAAATATTGATGATCTCGTAAAAAGTCAAAATTGGGATGGCAAAGTAAAAAGCTCCAT
>JASEHN010000212.1 GCA_030018715.1 Thermodesulfobacteriota bacterium
TGCAATTGCAATAGGGCAATGATGGAGATTAGGAGACTCAAATACTACATTCCCCTTGACAGCCAAGATGCATTATCAGCTCGTCCCAATTTTTCGGGAGTTTTATTGGTTTGGTCACAAGGGTGTTATACATGGTATAAAAAGTCATCGATTTGTTTCTGGTTGGATCCCCACAAACAAAAATGGGCAGCTGTTTGGGCCCCGGTGCTACTGGAATTGTGGCATCTTCTCCTTCCGCAACCATGGGAAACCACGCCGGTAATTTGCCTTTCTCGATCACCCATTCCGGAAGTTTGCCCTTCTTCAGGAAGTCGCGGTGTGTTTCCCGCATTCCTTCATGAGCGCCGTAATAGGATTCAAAGTCAACTTCAGTTAAGGTGTACCTTGCGTTCTTCCACACAGCCTCCTGCACATCCTCCCGGGAGTAACCATTCTCGGCAAAAACCCTGGCAACCCCCGGGGTGATAAAGATCGTGAACACCAACCTCGGAGACTCCTGTTGTCCAACGCTGTGATTGGGGCTACCGGCTCGGGCTACATCGTACGCCAGCAACTGAACAATACGCTCGGGCTCAGACGCGGTAGGGTACATTTGATAGCCCCATTTCGCGGTCCCACAAACGCTCACCGCACTCGTTCCTCGGTCAAAGCCCTCGTTGACATGATAAGGTTTCCAGCCAATCTCCTGAAGCAATTCTTCGTTCTCTGCGAAAACAGGCGGCAGGATGTACCCGAAGGTTCCCATGTAAACCTCTCCCGGCCTGTGACCCCCCAAATTATGCCTGATCAATCCCATGGCGCGGCCTATGACGGTGTTGGCTCCTCGGGAAACAAGCCCGACACCGTTTTCGATGCCCAATTGTTTCGCAAGGGGACCATTGACGACAAAAAACATATTCCAGCCCCCCGTACTGCCAAGCTGCTCCAAGTTATAAATCGGGTCGCCGATAGCCTCCGCGGCCGCTGTCAGCACCGGCATATGCTCGGGGCGACACCCGGCCATTGCCCCATTGACAGCAATATTCCAGGGGGTTACCCGTATGGAGGACGGTTTCAGGATGGCAACCTCCTGATCAGGAGAGAGGGGGGTATATTTCAGGAATTCCTCAACCCTCTCTAAAGTAGGGGGGATGATAGCGAGGCCATCGGTCCACCAATTCGAGAAGAAAAAGTCGTTCACTTCCTTGAGATTGCCTTTGAATACGATCTCCCTGGCCTTTGCGGTTTCATCCGATAATCCCCCCTTCTCGATCGGTTTGGTTAAGGCCTCGATGATAAGGGTAAGAGTTTTTTCCTTAAAATACTTGTTCATCGTAGCTACCGAATCCAGGTTAATCGTACCCGGATATTCGGCATGCCGTAAATCGGGCACCCCCTCTGCAACGCCTGTCTTTTGGACAAGATCCAGAAAGCTCGTAGCGGCAAAGGTTACCGAAGGAATACCGAGTTTCTCCGCTTCTATGGCTGACCGCGCCGCGGCCAGGCTGCAGGTCCCTCAACAACCATTTCCCATTATGGCTGCGTCACAACCCTTTTCCTTAATCTTAGCCCTCAGATCCTCCAGTGTTTTCTTCTTCTTCTCCGGATGAAGGGACGCAATGGTAACCAAAGGAAACTCGGTATACGGAATCACCTTTATGGCGGGATACCTCTCCCGTAACATCTTTCTAATCATAGGAAAAGTTTCATCCCCCCGAAAACCCCCATTCCATATTTCACCGATCGTTTTGCCCTCTAAAGTATTCAGGCGAGGTGCCATTGTTATCGTATTCACAACTGGCTCACCCAGAGGGTTCACCACCTCGTAAACCCCTTCTTTACCGGTCACAGGCGCAACCATGCTCTGCCTCCTTCGATGAAAATTTCTTTATTGACGAAGAATCAACCTCGTTCCATCCTCCTTTTCCTTCAAAGGAGAACCGACCTGAAGTTTTTGAAAGCGATGTAGAAAGGGGGACATTCGTGCAGAGCGTGCTTTGCGTCTTTTCAAATGTGGTTCCCTTCTTTCTCATTCTTTTATGCATTTTCTGCACGAACGTCCCCACTTTATTGACTTTTCTTCGGAGTATCTCCTCCAATTTCTTTTCGATTCCCCCCAGTTTCGCAAATTTATTCAATCCCCCTCGTTTATTGAAGTGTGGGAGTATTAATCATCAGCCGCGGTGATTTTTGCCTTTGGGAATTTCGATCCCCTTCTCATGGGCGAGCTTGTAGGTAATGAGCTGATTCAAAGAGATGCCTTCTTCTTTCGCATCAAAATCGAGTTCCCTTTGAAGGGAAGGAGGGAGGCGAAGCGCAAATCTACCGGAATACCTTTTCTCATCCACCGGCTGGGGAATCTCTCGCCCCATTTGCTTGGCGGCTTTCATCCATAGCTCGGCAGCCACTTTCACTTCCCTAATCGCCTCCTCAGGCCTTTCCCCGAATGCCGAACAGCCAGAAAGTTCTGGAACACGGGCAATATAGCCTCTATCTTCTTCGCTATATAAAATGATTATCCGATATTTAAATCTTTCCTTTCCGGTCTTCTTACCCATCGTTCATTCCTCCAATTTCAGATCATACCTTTGGACAATGCTTAAAAATTGCTTTACCTGGTAAGGTTTTACTTTTCCTTGGACATCTTGAAAGTTGAGGATTTCTTTTATACCGGCATGTCCATAAACCCGGTGGCTCCCTTTTCCTCCTTGGAATACAAAACCGATTTTTTTGCCAGTTGGCAAAGATCACGGAAACGGACGTCCTTTGGATTGTTTTTGATCCTCAGAAAGAGCTTTTCGGCCGCGGCACTCATATGATATTATATATAGTATCATAACCTCTGTTGTCAATCACCTTATCGAAAACTTTTAACGAAAGGGAAATGGGGTTAACACAATTTGTTGCCGCGAAGAAGGGGACGAAGGTTCTAAAATAACTTGACAGAGATGATAAAAAGGGCAAGGTTGGTAAGGCGAGATACTCGAGGTTTGGAAGAATTGGCCTTAAATCTATCGTGACAAATTCGCCAACTGATGGTTAATTATTAGCCATGATATGGCGATATTTACAAGAGCCAATTTTAGAATCTCTGAAACTTTTTCCCGCCGTCCTCCTTCTTATGAATAAAAAATAATGCTTCCTGATTTGAGCTGACAGTTATTTCAAACCTGTTAAAATGCTCATTAAAGATTCCATCCCCAACAAGGCAAAGAAGGGCGTGGCGGGTGTTTTTTGGTTGCGGCTACGCCGCGCTGTGTTCTTTGTGGTCAATAAATTTTGGGAACTTTAATCATGTTGGAAAAAATCATTTCCGGTGGGCAGACGGGGGTGGATCGGGCCGCATTGGATGTAGCTCTGGAGTTAGGTATTCCATGCGGCGGTTGGTGCTCGAAAGGACGGAGAGCGGAGGATGGGATCATCCCAACCCGTTACCCCATGGAAGAGACATCATCCCCTGAATACCCGGTGCGGACGGAGATGAATGTTGAAGATTCTGATGGGACGCTCATCTTGACCTGGGGCTCCCCAGTCGGGGGAACTCTCCTCACCCTGAAACTGGCCCGGAAACATCGTAAGCCCTATTTTCTGGTGGACCTGTCCCAAGGGGGAGATGCCTTAAGCGTTAAGGAGTGGAGCCGAAAAAATCATGTCCGCACTCTGAATGTGGCCGGTCCCCGGGAGAGCGAGGCCCCTGAAATCTACGCCCGAGCCACCTTCTTCCTCAAGGAGGTTTTAATCAATTTAAATATGTGAAAGGCAGGATTTGACCTTACAGACCCTGTCAAGTGTAATATTGACTACCTCCTGGCCAGCAAATGGCCTATTTGACAATCATAGTATGATAAGCTAAAATACAATCAAAATGCACACTGAGGTGGCACAATGGATTTTGTCCGCATAAATATCAGCCTTCCCAAGAGAATTGTCCAAGAACTCTCCCAAAAGCTCCCCCCCAGAAAAAGAAGCCAGTTTATAGCGGAGGCTGTAAAAAAACGTCTCAAGGAGCAAGAAGCGCAAAAGCTCGCTGCTGAATATGAAGAAGCGGCGGCGGAAGTTCGACGGATCAACAAAGAGCTCGAAGGGACTATCAACGATGGTCTCGATTAGGCGGGGCGATGTCTTTCTGGTCAACTTTGATCCCACCGTTGGGGCGGAGGTAAAAAAGAGCCGGCCAGCAGTTGTAGTTTCCAATGACATCAATAATACCCACTCTCCCATTATCTCCATCTCCCCCATAACTTCAAATGTGACCCGCGTCTATTCTTTCGAGGTTGAAATCCCTGCCGGAACGGCTGGGTTGAAGACTCGCTCCAAAATCATGGTTAACCAAACTCGGGCGGTAGATAAAATGCGCCTAAGCAAAAAGTTGGGCCAACTCCCAGCGCAAATCATGGGAGAGGTCAACCAGGCTTTGAAGCTGCATTACAATCTGGAATAACTTCAGATCAAGAAACTTCACCTTACTAAGGAATGGAGGGTAGGATTCAAGAACTTGGCTTGGCCGACCTACTTGGAATCCTCCATATCGATCTTGGTGACTCACGAGGGGAATTTGGGCTGGTATGTTTTCACCATGGAGGTGACCAACGAAGATTCCGCTCTTTGAATGACCGGATATTTCAAAATTATTTAACCGGAGGTATTATCGATGGAAATCCTGGAAGGTATCAATGCAAGGCAGAGCATTCGCGCTTTCAAGCCCGACCCCGTCGCCAGAGATGTGTTGAACAAAATATTGCAGGCGGTGAGCAACAGCCCTTCCTATACCAACAGCCAGCCCTGGGAAGTAGTCATGGTAATGGGTAAAAAGAAGGATGAACTGGGTCGGAAACTACTGGAACTGGCCAGGGCAAAGGCGCCGACCAGTCCCGACCTGCCCATGCCCAAGGGCTGGCCGGCGGCGTTGGAGGAGCGCTCCCGGGAGCATGGCGCCCGTAGGCTCACCACGCTAGGGGTAGCGAGGGATGATGAGGAGGGGAGAGAAAAATTGCGCCTGATGAATTTTGAATTCTACGGCGCGCCGTGCGCTGTCTTCCTCTTCATTGACGGGTCGCTGGGAGAGTGGTCGATCTTCGACATGGGCCTGTTTGCCCAGAACCTGATTCTGGCGGCGCACTCGCTTGGCGTGGAGAGCTGCCTGCAGGCCTCAGTGACCAACTACGCGCCGGAGATAAAAAAATTCCTCGGCATAGCGGAGAGCAAAAAGCTGGTTATCTGCGTATCCTTGGGCTACCCAGACAAGAAGGCCAAATTGAATACCTACCGCAGCCTCAAGGAAAAGCCGGATGAGTTTACGAGGTGGTACGAGTAAGACATAAGGAGAGGGGCGAAAGCCTCCTCCCAACCTTCTGCGCTTTGCCCCTCTATCAGCCTCTCCCCGTGTTCCAGCGGCAGCTTCGCCCTTTAGAAGAAAGTTTTGTTGACCTTCAGATTTTACCCCTGATTCTTTCTACGCTGACCCTGATTACCCGATGGATTCCTATGTGACCTCAGGAGTCCGCCGAGCCATCTATTCAACATTTTAAACAGCAATTCTCACTTTCCAGTCTGACTCAAAAATGAACATTGATAGGTGAAATCTTCGCTTAAGACTTTATCTGACTTTTTCAGTTGGTCCAAGTCGTTTTTACTTTAATTGACATAAGGGATTTTAGATTTCTTTTTTTCAAAAGAGCCAAATAAATTAGCCACAGAGGGCACAGAGATCAC
>JASEHN010000213.1 GCA_030018715.1 Thermodesulfobacteriota bacterium
TCACTGCCCATTTTAAATATGCCAGCTCTTTGGCCCTCAACTAATTTGGAGATGATCCAAAAATTTTTGATCTCTTCCTGCCATTAACCACCGCTCGCTTCGTCTGAGGGGGGCGATTTTTCCTCTCCCTTTTCCTCCCTCTTTTCTTTTTTCCCGCAAAATTTGGCCATCCAGATGGATCCTTCATACATGGCCAGCAGTGGTCCGGCCAACAGGAGCTGCGAAACTATGTCCGGGGGCGTTAGAACAGCGGCAGCAACAAAAATGACCAGAATGGCAAACTTGCGGTTCCGGGAAAGAACCTGGGCTGACACCACCCCCATGCGGGACAGGAAGAAAACCAAAACCGGCCACTGGAACAACAGGCCAAAAGCCAGGAGAAGTTTAATGGTAAAAGTAAGATATTCCCTGATGGCCGGAAGCGGACGGATTGTGTCGGAGGCGAAGCTCAGGAAAAAACGGAAGACCACCGGAAAAACAATAAAATAACAGAAAAGGGCGCCGCCCACGAAAAAAATCGAAGAAAGGATAAGATAGGGATAAACATATTTTTTTTCCCGCTCGTAAAGTCCGGGTGAAACAAAGCCCCAGACCTGATAAAGGATAAAAGGGGAAGAAAAAAAGATTCCGGCCAGGAATGCCGATTTTAAGTAAATGAAAAAGGCTTCGGGAACCGCGGTGAAAACCAGTGAGCTGCCTTTGGGCAAAGTCTGGACGAGAGGGTGCATCAGGATTTCGACGATCTGCTTGATGAAGGCATAACATATGGCGAAGGTCACACCAATGGCCAGAAACGAATAGATTAGCCTCTTACGCAGCTCCTCGAGGTGCGCGGTAAGAGGGAGTTTCTTTTCATTCATTTCAAACGGATCCCTTGGTTGCGGCAGGTTGGTTTTCTTCCTTTGATGGGGGAGTGGTTTGGCCAATAGGTTCCATAGGGAGAGCGCTTTCCGCTGATTCGGCTACCTCTACTTTTCCTCTTTCCAGATCATCGACAAGAGAGTTGGTTGTGGAAACTTGGTCCGTTGCGGGTTCTTTCAGCTCGGGCGGGATGTTTTCGGAAGTGGCGCCTGTTTCAGGCGGAGGAACGACCATGTGCTCGGGATATTTATAGATTTCCTCTTTATCCAGGTCGATCTTTAAATCGTTATCGATGCTTGTTTTTAAGTCGTCCGTGGCTTTTTTGAATTCAGCCATCCCTTTTCCCAGGGATTTGGCCAGATCAGGAAGTTTCTTGGGGCCGAAGACAATCAGGGCCACGACGAGAATGATGATTAATTCAGGGAGACCGATGCCAAACATTTTATTTACCTTTTTGTTCAAGAATAGAAACTTTTCAGGGCAGTGTCAAGGACAAAATCGGGAACGGTTGCAGGAAAACCTTGACAGGAAGCCCGAAATTGACTTAAATGGAAACATAAAAGCGCATAAAGGAGGCAAGGATGACTACCCAAATTTTGTTGACCTCAGAGGTGAAAGATATCCCGTTGGCTAGTCGCGGAAAGGTGCGGGACATTTATGACTTGGGCGAAAACCTGATGATCGTGGCTACAGACCGGATATCCGCCTTTGACGTGGTTCTACCCAATGGCATACCCCATAAAGGCCGGGTGCTTACCCAGATTTCCGCCCACTGGTTCAAGACCCTCGAGGGAATTTTGGCCCATCATATGGTGACTACCGACTTAGAAAACTTCCCCGGACTTCCCCGGGATGTTGCCAGGGCGTTGTCCGGCCGGACTATGATCGTAAAAAAGGCTAAACCGCTCCCGGTGGAGTGCATCGTCCGGGGCTATCTATCCGGTTCCGGCTGGAATGAATACCAGGAAAAAGGCTCAATATGCGGCATTAATCTACCTTCGGGATTGAGGGAGTCAGCCAAGCTGGAGACGCCCATCTTTACTCCATCTACGAAAGCAGAAATGGGACAGCACGATGAGAACATCGATTTTGCGGCCACTGTTAAAATACTGGGCGAAAAAATGGCTGAAGAACTCCGTTCCCTGAGTATAAGGGTGTACCAGCAGGCAGCAATCCTGGCCGAGAAGAGAGGCATCATCATTGCGGATACGAAATTTGAATTCGGTCTGGATGAGGGCGGGAGGTTGATGATCATCGACGAAGTCCTGACTCCTGACTCCTCTCGTTTCTGGCCTCTTGACGGTTATGCTGCCGGAGGTCCCCAGAAGAGCTTTGACAAGCAGTTTGTCCGGGATTACTTGCTTTCCCTCCGCTGGGACAAAAAACCTCCGGCGCCGACCCTGCCGGAAGACGTGGTGCAGAAGACATCGGAAAAATACAGGGAAGTCTATGAACGCCTTACCGGAAAGGTTTTGGAAATATAAGGAAAGGGGCAATCCGCGGCCGTGAAGAAGGAGCAGGAACACATGGGTCTAACAGGGATTGTGAAAGACAACCGCTACCTGAATCATGCAGCCGATTCTTACCATCCTGAATCGCCGGAACGTCTGCAAGCGGTTTACAGGATGCTTGAGGAACCAGACATGCAGGGTAAGTTTGTCGAAATACAGCCCAGGCTGGCCGCAGATGAAGAACTGGAGCTGATCCATGGCCGCAGGTATATCCAGTTGGTAGCGTCTACGGCAAACCGCGATTATACGATGCTTGACCCGGATACCTACGCCAATCGCGAATCATATGAAACGGCGAAATTAGCCGCCGGGGGAATCCTTTCAGCCGTGGATAAAGTCTTAAACGGAGAGCTTAACAACGCTTTTGCTTTTATTAGGCCTCCGGGGCATCATGCCGAATCCAGCCGGGCCATGGGTTTTTGCCTTTTTAACAACGTGGCCATCGCCGCCGGATATTCCATCAAAAATTATTCTCTAAAGAAAGTCCTGATCATCGACTGGGACCTGCATCACGGCAATGGCACCCAGCATTCTTTTTATGAAAGGCCAGACGTACTGTATTTCTCCACCCACCAGTTTCCCTATTATCCGGGAACGGGATATGTAAATGAAGTGGGCAGCGGGGCCGGAAAAGGATTTACCGTGAACGTTCCCCTCCAGGCCGGCCCGGGGGACGCAGAATACATGCAGGTCTTTGAAGAAGTTCTGGAACCCATTGCCCTGGAGTTCAAGCCAGAAATTATTTTTGTCTCTGCCGGCTTTGACATTTATTACCAGGATCCCCTGGGGGGCATGCGGGTGACTCCTGCGGGATTCGCCCACCTGGCCAAAGTTGTTCTGGATTTTGCCCGGGAAACCTGTAAAGGGAAAGTGGTCTTTGTCCTGGAAGGGGGTTACCACCTGAACGGATTAAGGGATTCGATCAAAGAAGTTTTAAAGGCCATGCGGGGAGAAATTCTATCTGAGGGAAGGGACGGTAAAATCAGGGAAAGGGTGGACCGGCAATTGATCGATCCAGTCATCCGCAAGGTAAAAGAGACCCAGAAACCTTTCTGGAAAAAAATGTGAGAGGAGATTAAGGGTGAAATTAGCAACGTTTCGACAAGGTCGTGAAGTTCGTCTGGGGATTGTTTGGGATGATAAAATAATTGACTTTAATGCCGCCTTACGCCTTCTGCGGAAAAAATCCAGCCGGCCGGAAACATCTTCCCCTCTTGCGGATATGAAAAGTTTTTTGACTTTGGGGGCCCGGGGGGTACAGACGGCCCGCAAAGTGGAAACCTGGGTTAAAAAACAGGCGGAGGGAAAATCCCGGGCTGCTTTGCGCGGATTGATCTTTGACCTGTCTAAAGTTAAAATACTTCCTCCCCTGTCCAACCCTCCGAAGATCATGTGCCTGGCCAGGAATTATGTCAGCCATATCCGGGAAGTGATCGGAGATGAGTCTCTGCCAACAGACCTTCTGATCTTCATGAAGCCCACCACAGCGATCATCGGACCGGGAGATCCCATTACGGTTCCTCCTGAATGCCGGGAGCTGGATCATGAAATAGAGCTGGCGGTGGTGATTGGCCAAAAAGGGCGCTTCATTCCCCTGGAAAAGGCCATGGATCATGTGGCCGGATATACCATCTTGAATGACATCTCCGACCGGGAATACGTGGGGAAAAACGATCCGGGCCGGAGGGTCAATTGGTTCTTCATGAAAGCTCCGGATGCCTTCGCCCCCCTTGGTCCTTATTTAGTCTTAAAAGATGAAATTAAAGACCCGCATGGGATCAGACTCCGCCTGTGGGTTAATGGAGAACTCCGGCAGGATAGTCTGGGTGAGGAGATGATCTTCAAAATTCCGGAGATAATTGCCCGAACCTCACAATTTATCACGCTCGAACCTGGCGACATCCTCTCCACCGGGACGCCGACCGGAACATCCTTCAGCACCCAACAATATTTAAAGGCCGGGGATGTTATAGAATGTGAGATCGAAGGAATCGGACGGTTGAGAAATATCGTTAAGGTGGAGAAACCAATGTACAGGAAGCAATAACTGGAGAAGCCCAAAGGGCAAGGAAGCCCCCTTCCCTGAAAAGGGAGCGGGGCTTTAAATTTTTGTAACACTTTAGCCTTTTGAAAAGTGGTCAAATCCCCTTTCATCCCCCTTTTCCAAAGGGGGAAAAAGTGGAATCTTTTATCGAAGGCATTGAGAAAAGTTCTCCTCCCTTTGGTCTCCGACCCAGAGCGGTCTCTGACCCGGAGGGAAAAGGGAGGCCGGGAGGGATTTCCGGTCCGCCTGAGGCGGATCAAACCACTAAATTGATACAAAATTTTAAATATTGAATGGATAGAGGCAGCAAATGAATAATATTGAGGTGAGGTTTTTGGGATCGGGTGATGCTTTCGGTAGCGGGGGGCGATTCCAGGCCTGTGTGCACGTAAAGTCGGCAAAGGGCCAGTTTCTCATTGACTGCGGCGCTTCCTCCCTCATTGCCATGAAGCGGTTTGGCATTAATCCTGCGGAGGTGGAGGCCATTCTTCTGTCGCACCTCCACGGCGACCATTTTGGAGGCCTGCCGTTTTTTATTCTGGACGCGCAGTTCAATCGCCGCACGCGTCCATTGCTCGTGGCCGGCCCCCCGGGAGTAAAAACTCGGGTCCTCCAGGCGATGGAGGTTCTTTTTCCTGGTTCTTCACAGGTTAAGCAAAAATTCGCCATCGAATTCATCGAGCTTCAAGAGAGGAACACTGCTCTCATCGGTTGGATCCATGTGGTTTCATTCAGCGTACTTCACCCGAGCGGGGCGCCTGCCTATGCCTTGCGAATTGAGTGCGATGAGAGGATCATCGGCTACTCGGGTGATACGGAATGGGTGGAAAATTTAAGGGAGGCCGCGCGCGGCGCCGATCTTTTTATCAGCGAAGCCTACTTTTTTGAAAAAAAGATCAAATACCATCTTAACTATGAAACCCTGCTGGACAAGCGGGAACAATTAGGGTGCCAGAAACTCATCCTGACCCACATGAGCGATGACGTTTTGCTAAGGCTAAATGGCCTGGCCATCGAATGGGCGGAAGACGGCAAAGTGGTTGTCTTATAACTCCGTTAAAGATCCCTCCGATTCTTCCGTCTCTCAGTGCCCCCGGGCCAGAGCCACGATAAAATAGGGGGTGAATAAACTGGGGGGTGGCAAGTCAGAAAAATTATTGACATCCCTTAGCCTTTGTAATAATATTTTTGCTAAATCCATAAGTTATTAAAATCTGTAACAGTTTAGCCATTTGAAAAGCTGTCAAATCCCCCTTCATCCCCCTTTTTC
>JASEHN010000214.1 GCA_030018715.1 Thermodesulfobacteriota bacterium
ATCGGATCAAAGAACCTAAAAGGCATGCTTGCCGGCCATTAGGAGAAAAGGGGTTTTATTGACCTCTGAGAGGGGTACGATAATGGGGGGAAAGAAAAAAGTACTAATTCTGGTACCGGTGGTCGTAGTCGGTCTGGTTCTGGGTTACATTTACATCCAGAACAAGTCGGTAAATAATCCAAACGTCATTCCCGTCTCCGGTAACATTGAGATCACCGATGCCCAATTGAGTTTCAGAATTCCCGGGCGGGTGGAAGAGCGGCTGGTCTCTGAAGGGGAGACAGTGAAGGCGGGACAGGTTGTTGCCCGCCTGGATCGAAGGGAACTCACCCAGGAGGTTGCCCTCCGCAAAGCCGAAGTTCAAGCTGCGAAAGCCGCTCTCGCTGAACTCCTTGCCGGCTCACGCCCGGAGGAAATTGCCCAGAGTGAAGCTGCCGTCCAGAAAGCTCAGGCCCGGTTAAATGACCTGCTCGCCGGATCCAGGCCCCAGGAAATCGCTGCTGTCGAGGCCGAAGTAAATCGGGCCAGGGCCGATGCCGACCGGTTACGGGTGGAACACGAACGGCAAAAAACTCTTTATGAAAAAGAAATTATCTCTGCCCGCGAATATGATGCCGCTCGCGCCGCTTATGAGATGGCCATGGCCAGGTTAGAGGAAATTCAAGAACGCGGGAAACTCGTCAAAGAAGGCTCCCGGAAAGAAGAGATTGAACAAGCTCGTGCCGCCCTGAGAGAGGCTCAAGAGCGGTATGCCCTGGTGATAAAAGGCCCCCGCAAGGAAACGATCGATCAGGCCCGCGCTCGCCTGCAACAGTCCAAAGAAGCCCTCCTTCTATCCGAGACCCGTCTGAGTTACACCACGTTGGTCTCTCCCCTTTCTGGAATTATCCTCTCGGAAAACGTAGAACCAGGGGAATATGTCTCCCCTGGCACGCCGGTGGTAACGGTCGGTGATCTGACCAAAGTTTGGCTGCGAGCCTACATTAACGAAACCGATTTAGGCCGGGTAAAAGTTGGCCAGCGAGCGCGGGTGACTACAGACACTTTTCCCGGGAAACGGTATGAAGGGAATATCTCCTTTATCGCCCCCAGGGCTGAGTTTACCCCCAAAAATGTTCAGACCGCAAAGGAACGGGTGAAGCTGGTTTACCGGATCAAAGTGGGCCTTCCCAACCCGCACATGGAATTAAAGCCCGGCATGCCCGCCGATGCCGAGATTCAGATGGATTAAATATAAGGCATTCTTTTGAGTTTCGTGCTTCGGATTTCGGATTTGATTCAATCGATGGATGCTATCAGAATAAATAACCTGACCAAGTCCTTTGGGGCCTTGACGGCCGTTGACCAGCTCACTTTGTCCGTGGCTGAGGGGGAAATATTCGGTCTCGTCGGGCCGGACGGAGCCGGCAAGACTACGACCATGCGTCTTTTAGCTTCGATCATGGACCCCACCTCCGGAGATGCCTGGGTAGCCGGCCACCACACCGTAAAGGAAGCCGAAGCGATCAAGGAAAAAATTGGCTACATGAGCCAGCGGTTCGGCCTTTACCCGGACCTAACGGTCATAGAAAATATCACCTTTTATGCTGATATTTACGGTGTGCCGCGCTTAGGGCGCGGAGAGAAGATTGACCGCTTGCTCGCTTTTAGCAAACTTATCCCCTTCAAGAAACGTCTCGCTGGCAATCTGTCCGGAGGGATGAAACAGAAGCTCGGCCTGGCCTGCGCCCTGATCCATACTCCGCAAGTGCTCTTTCTGGATGAGCCAACCAACGGCGTAGATCCGGTTTCCCGCCGGGACTTCTGGCGCATCCTCTACCAGCTTCTGCGGGAGAAAGTTACCATCTTTGTTTCCACCGCCTATCTTGACGAAGCTGAACGCTGCAACCGCGTGGCCCTCATCCACAAAGGGAGACTCCTGGCCCTGGGAACGCCGGATGAGGTGAAGAGACTCATGCGCGGATTCATCATCGAGATCCGTTCGTCGGAACCGCGCCGGGCCGCAGCGTTGTTGCGAGAACAATTAAAGAGCGATTCAGTGGGACTTTTTGGAAATCGGGTTCATGTGGTCGCCAAGGACCCGGATAAATCCACTGCCCAAGCCCAAAAAATCCTTGCCGGCGCTGGATTAGAGGCAGTTAGTATTCACCCTGCTGAACCATCGCTGGAGGATGTTTTTATCTCTGTCCTGGCCGGGAAATAGACCGGGGAAAACCATGAATGAAAAGGCTGTTATTGTTAAAGACCTGGAGAAGCGTTTCGGCACTTTTATCGCCGTGAACCGCATCACTTTCGAGGTGGAGAGAGGAGAAATTTTCGGCTTTCTCGGCCCCAATGGCGCTGGTAAATCCACAACCATACGCATGCTCTGCGGCATTCTCACTCCCAGCGGAGGAACGGGGACAGTGGCCGGGTTCGACATTGGCAGACAAGCTGAATTGATTAAAAGCCATATCGGCTACATGAGCCAGAAATTCTCCCTCTACGAGGATTTAACCGTGGAGGAGAATATCGATTTTTACAGCGGCATTTACCGCATTCCTCCGGATAAAAAGAAGGAGCGGAAAGAGTGGGTGATTGAGATGGCCGGTTTGCCAGAGCACCGGCATTCTAAAACCGCTATTCTGTCAGGCGGCTGGAAACAACGCCTGGCCCTGGGGTGCGCCATCCTCCATGAACCACCGGTCATCTTCCTCGACGAACCGACTTCGGGAGTGGACCCCATCAGCCGCCGCCAGTTCTGGGACTTGATCTACGAACTTTCCGGCAGGGGAGTTACGGTATTTGTCACCACTCACTATATGGATGAAGCTGAGTACTGCGATCGGTTAGGGTTAATCTACCGAGGGGAACTGATCGCCCGCGGCACCCCGGAAGCCCTCAAGACCAAACTCATGCAGGAGGATGTCCTGGAAGTTCTTTGCCAGCGGCCCCAAGACGCCATGGCGGAAATTGAAAGAATTGGGGGGGTTAAAGAGGTTGCCCTGTTCGGCCGGGGGCTGCATGTAGTTGCCGAAAATAGCCAGGAGGCTTTACCCTTGATCTTACGCCATCTTGCAGATCGAGGTTACCAGGTCTCCCGCGCCGAAAAGATCGTCCCTTCCCTCGAGGACGTGTTTGTCTCCTTGATCGAAGCCCGCGACCGGATTGACTCCCACCAGATGGCCGGGGATGGGAACCGATGAAACTCCTTCGCCTATGGGCTGTATCCCGCAAGGAGTTCATCCACATTATCCGCGATCCGCGCAGCCTCCTCATGGCCATCGCCATTCCCATGTTACAGCTCACCCTTTTTGGTTATGCCCTGACGCTCGATGTGGACAACGTTCCGATGGTCGTCTACAACCAGAGTGAATCCCAGGCCAGTCGGGAGTTCATCAGCCGCTTCCATGGCTCTCGTTATTTCTCCATCCGCGGGTACGCAAATAACTATCGGGAAGTGGAGGAAGCGATTGACGCTGGCCAGGCGCTGGCGGCCCTGATCATTCCCGCGGACTTCACCAAGCGCATGGGATCCGGCCGATCTGCCTCCGTGCAATTAATTGTGGACGGGAGCGATTCCAACACCGCCACCCTGGCCATGGGTTACGCTGAGGTGGTGGTGCAGAGCTACTCCCAGGAAATGATCATCGGCAATATCCAGCGCAGCGGAGGGGGGACGCTCCCTCAGCCCATCGATCTGCGCCCCCGGGCCTGGTTCAATGCCGATATGGAATCAAAAAATTTTATTATCCCCGGTCTCATTGCGGTTATTATGAACGTAATAGCGGCTTTGCTGACTTCTTTAACCGTTGCCCGTGAATGGGAAATGGGCACGATGGAGCAGCTCATCTCCACGCCCGTTAAACCTAATGAACTTGTCTTGGGAAAACTCCTGCCTTACTTTGCCATCGGCATGTTCGATGTGCTCCTGGCTGTACTGATGGGCAAGTTTTTGTTCCAGGTCCCCCTGCGGGGAAATGTGGCCCTGATATTCGCCATGGCGGCCATTTTCCTGACGGGCGTACTTTCCGTAGGAATGCTCCTCAGCATTGTAACCCGTAACCAGCTCCTGGCCAGCCAAGGGGCAATGATCGTGACCTATCTGCCGGCGTTATTGCTGTCAGGATATATGTTTGCCATCCATAATATGCCCAAAACTCTCCAGATCGTAACCTATCTGGTCCCGGCCCGATATTTTGTTAAGCTGCTAAAAAGTATCTATTTAAAAGGCTTAGGGATAGAATTTCTCCTCCTGGAAGCCGGACTCCTGACTATTTTTGCCATTGCCATTCTTGTTTTGGCGAACGTGAAATTCAAAAAGAAGCTAGTGTAGCCGTGCTCGAACGAATCAAACACATGCTCAAAAAAGAATTCATCCAGGTCTTTCGCGACCGGCGAATGAGAGGTGTGATTTTCCTGGCACCCATCATCCAATTGTTGATATTCGGTTACGCGGTAACCATGGACGTGAGAAATATCGCCACGGTGATTTGCGACCGGGACAATAGTGTCCACAGCCGGGAAATGATCGCCCGTTTCGTCCGGTCGGGGTACTTCACCATCATAGCTCACGCAGACAACGACCGTCGGGCTCAAGAACTCATCGACCGGGGAGAAGCCCAGGCCGTTCTTTTCATGAATAAGGGATTTAGCGCCGACCTTAAGGCCGGTAGGACCGCCCCGTTCCAGATCATTGTGGATGGAACCGATTCCAACACCGCCGGAATCGTGCTGCAGTACGGTTCTAAAATTGCCGGAGAATTCTCCCAACAGATTTTAAGCACTCAATTGAGCCAGTTAAAGGGGGCGGTTCCTCAACCCGGGAAAATTACCCTGGAAGCGCGGGCCTGGTTCAATGAAAACCTGGAAAGCCGGAATTTTTACATCCCTGGAGTGATCGCTATTATCGTCACCCTCATCACTCTGATGCTCACCAGCATGGCCGTAGTCCGGGAAAAGGAAATCGGGACCATCGAGCAAATCATGGTCACTCCCATCACCCCCCTGGAATTCATCCTGGGTAAAACCCTTCCCTTTGCTTTAATCGGAATAGGCGAAGTGGTATTGGTTACGGTCGTCGGAGTCTACTGGTTTGAAATTCCCATCCGGGGAAGCTTGCTGCTTCTTTTTTTCTGCACAGTGCTTTATCTGATGACCACTCTGGGTGTGGGCCTCCTGATTTCAACTATCAGTCGCACTCTGCAACAAGCTATGATGACCACCTTCTTTTTCTTTATGCCGGCGATACTCCTTTCGGGGTTACTATTCCCCATTGCCAACATGCCGGAAGTGGTCCAGTGGCTCACCTATCTTAATCCCATGCGGTATTTTCTGGTAATCATCCGGGGCATATTCCTCAAGGGGGTGGGGCTAAACATTCTCTGGCCGCAAATGGCTTCTCTAACTGTGCTGGGCTTGGCCACGCTTTGGCTGGCCTCAAAAAGATTCAAAAAGACTCTGGCCTGAAGAATTGAAACCGCAGAGTTGGCCGTGCGGCATATCCGCAACCAAAAGCTTATAGCCAACAGCTCATGGCTTAAGGTACTTAAAGATTTATTTGCTTAATGAATTTTGATGAACTCGTAAAAAGTCCGAAAGCCCCTTTCCCCGTCATTCCGGCGAAAGCCGGAATCCAGTTATTTCAAAGAGTTATCAAACCTCTGGACTCCGGTTTTCA
>JASEHN010000215.1 GCA_030018715.1 Thermodesulfobacteriota bacterium
TCAGGGGTATAGAAGCGCTCATCCCAGCTTGCGGCCATTTCGTTGAAAAAATTCTTTTTATCCATTCATCCCTCCTTGGGAACTCTACGCCTCTTGGGGGAAAAGAAGACGCAGAGAGCAAATTCTAAAGAAGAAAAGATCACGATAGAAGCTCCGGTGGGCAAGGACCAGACATAGGAGCAAAAGAAACCCGCCATAGAAGCCCCAACTCCCAGCAGGATAGCCAAGAGCGTGATTCGCTTAAGGCTATAGGAAAGCTGATAAGCTCCTGCCGCTGGATTCACCAGCAGGCTGTAGATCATCAGCCCGCCTAAACTTTGCAGATTAACCGAAACCACAATTCCGCATAACACCAAAAGCGAATAAAAGTAAAACGACTCCCAGATTCCTAAAGCTGCGGCGATCGTTCGATTGTAAAGGATGGCCTGGAATTCTTTGAAACTCAGGCCGATCATTAATAGAACAACCAGCGTGGCGACTGCGATGGCCAGGACCTCTTTCCCGGTCACTAAAAGGATGTTCCCCCAGAGAAGACCCAGGAGAGCGGTCTTGGGCTCCGGGATCAGACTCATCCCCAGGAAAGAAAGTCCCATCATCAAAGAAAAGAGGATGCCCAAAGAAAGGTTGAGATCTATTTCCGTCCGGTCAGCCAACGGACCAACCAGGAAGACCGATAGCAAAGATACGGCAAAGGCCACGGGAAGTTCGGGCCAGCCAATAAAGTGGGCCAGAACAGCTCCGGCCAGAGCTGCATGGGAAATTAAAACGCCCACAAAGGGGATACGCAGGCAGAAAATGAAAACCCCGATGACCGAGCAGCCCACGCCCGCCAGAATAGCAGCCAAAAGAGTCTCCCGAAAAAGCCAGAGGTCTTCAATCATGAGGCCTCCAGGGAAGAAGATATGCTCTCCCTCCATAAGAAGAAAGCTTGACCTGGCACCCATAAATTTGAGACAAGAGATCTTCGGTTAAAACCTCATCTTTCGTTCCAGCTTTGAATATTTCCCCTTGGCGCAAAAGCACTACCTTCTGGCAGGAGGGAGGCAGTTGATGAACTTCATGGGTGACCATGACAATTCCGGTTGTTCTTTCCCGGGCGATTCTTTCGACTAATTCTCCCAGAGTCCTCTGCCATTCCAGGTCCAGGCCGGCCGTGGGTTCATCGAGGAGCAAAATTTCCGGGCATTGAGCCATCAACCGGGCCAGGTTTACTTTTTGCTGCTCCCCGCCGGAGAGCTGTCCGAAGGGGCTGCGGCGCAAATCATTGAGGCCAAAGGCTTGAATCCAGCTTTCAGTAATGGAGCGATCCTCCGCGGTCAGGGAGCGGAGGAATCCGGCATGGCCCACCCGGCCAAGAAGAATGACTTCCTCTGCCGTAATGGGGAAAAGGGGATCAATCTGCAATTGCTGCGGCAAATACCCAACCTTTTTTCTAACCTTCGGCCATTCGTGGCTTTTGAGGCTGCGGATGTCTCTAAAAAGAAATTCGGCTTTTCCGGAAACAATTTTTCTAAAACCCATCAAAGCCAATAGGAAAGAGCTCTTTCCGGCCCCATTGGGTCCGACGATTCCCAGGGATTCTCCGCGCTCCAAGCTTAACGATATATTTCGCAGCAGAACCCTTCCCCGGTGGGCCACGGAAACTTGTTCGAAGGAAAAAAGAGGCATTTTCATTTTATCATCCCCAGCAGCCTGGAACAATTGGCCTGCAAAAGTTCCAGGTAGGACACCGTGCCCGGTTCTCCGCCCGGAAAATTGCTCAACATGACCAACGGCGCGCCGATCTTTTCCGAAAGCAAAAAAGCTTGCCGGTCTCCGCTTTGCAAATTGCCGATGATGGCCCGAACTTTGGCTCTCCGTCCATTCTGAATAAGTTCCCCCAATTTGGGCATGGAGGTCCCTTCGGGGTCGTCGAATCTCCCTATTACAGGGAAGCCCCAGAATTCGACGAACTCCTTCTGGCGAACAGAAACGATCACTGGAAAAGAACTTACTCCTTTGACGCCGAACGTTCCCTGTATGGCCATTTTCAATCGTTGAATCTCATCTTCTCTTTGGGTCCAATGGTGGTTCAGGTAGGAAGCTTTTTCAGGGAATCGATCTCTCAGGTTCTGCAAAAGGTACAGTCCTGTCTTAATGTATTGATCCGGGACGGTCAGGGATTTTTCTTCCGGCAGGATGAGCCAGCGATCTTCTGCAGGAAGGTGTTGCTTAAGGACTTTTTGCATGGCCTGCTGAAATGGATGGCAAATGATCAATTCTGCCCGACGGAGCAGGCGAAGATCATTTGGTTTAAGGTCAAAATGGCCGGGGCAGGAAGCAGGGGGAAGGATGGTCAGAATCTGGAATTCCTTTCCTCCAATATCCTGAAGAAGGGAGGCAATCATTGTTGTGGAAGCAGCAATGACTGGTTGCCGATCGGATGAAATTCCCCCCGCCATTGGCGCCCAAGCTGCGAAAAATGCGCTAATCCAGAGAATTCTAAAAAGCCACATTGGCTCCCCCCATGATGGTGATTCCCGGGGCCGGGTAGCCTTTGAGATATTCATAACGTTGGTCAGTCAGGTTTTCTCCTGCCAGGAAAAGGTGGCTTGGCATAGCGGCGCCTTTGGGAGTCAGCCGAAAGGTCAGCTTGGCATTTAGCAAATAATAATCGCTGACTTTATCCGGGGTGGCGCTGGGATATCTGGGATTGGAGACATAGCGTTCGGCAACATACTGGCCGTCTATATTGAGGAGAAAGCGCCTCAGGAATGAATAGGCCGCCCCGGCGGTGAAAGTTATTTTGGGAGCGTAGGGAAGGTCGTCAGGAGTTGGCTCCAAAAATGTTCCTCCGGCGAAGACCTCCAGCTCCTTGAAGGGAGTGAAAGTCAAGGTCATTTCAGCTCCCCATGTTCTATATTCCGTTAGGTTCTCAAAACGGGGGGGAGGAGTTTTAAAAATTAGCCGATCCTTTCCGTTATCCCAGAAAAAGGTCAGGTCCCCTTTTAACCAGGATGCGAGTTTCTGCGACACCCCGACTTCATAGTGGTCGATCTTTTCGGAGCGAAGATTCTTCCACTGATCGCCGCGATTCCAGACCAGGTATTGGTAGACCGCGTAAACACCGGGCAGATTAAAACCGCGGGCATATTGGGCGTGGAATTCCGTGTCTTCATAACGCAGAATCAAACCGGCCTGCCAGCCTATATCGTCGCCGAAATACCGGCTCATATTATAACGGATGCCTGCCGAGGGAATGATCTTAAGTTTTTCTCCAAAAACCTGATTCATCGCCAGATAAGGGGCGGAGTTATAAAAAAAAGTATCCTCCAGGCGGCGGGTCTGTGTCGGCCGCACCTCCTCGAATTTGCCTCCGTAATGAAGGTAGTCATAGCCCAGCGCCACCTCTCCTCCCGGCCAGAGGCGAAGTTTTTCCTCAACTTTAAAACCAGAATTCGTCCAGTCAGTATTGCTGTCGAACTGCTCTCTTCTGACGGAATCATATTGTCTCCAGCGAACGACTCCATTATCATAGAAAAGTTTCACCTGCCCTGTGCCCCAGGAATGGTTATGGGCGAGGGTAAGGTCATAGACAGCGTCCCGCGTGGTAAAACGGGGAATGATGGGAGGTTTGGGCGAACCTTCCACTCCCGGATCTTGAGCCCAGTTATCCGTATATCTGGAGGTGAACGAAAAATCCCATTCCTGGTTGATTTGATATCCCAGGCGGCCAAAATAATTCTGCAGCTGCCCGTCGGCATTTTCCCGATGCCCGTCGGAAGCCTTGTAACTTCCGATCAGATAATAGTCAAACCGGTCTATTTTCCCTCCATGCTGCAAAAGTGTATTCAGGGTGTTGTAGGACCCATAAGCCGCTCCCAACTTGGTTTCATACCCCGGGGTGGTCTTGCGCTTGCTAATGACGTTCACGGCCCCATGGGACATGTTTCCGAAAAAGACCGGCTGAGCCCCTTTGTAAATTTCGATGCGCTCGGCATTGTCCACGCTTAAAAGGTCCATCAATGGGTGGGTAAAGATCCCCTGAAAGCTTGGTTTGCCGTCGATCAGGGTCTGGATTTCCGCCCCCGGCCTTTCAGCGCCCATCCCCCGAATATAAACCGTCCCTCCTTGAGCTCCCCCATAACTTCCCACCAGGTTATAGCGGGAGATATTCACTCCCGGCACCCGCCGCAAAGCAGAAGGCAGATCCTGGGCGTTTAAAGATTCGACCTGCTTTTCGGTCACAGTGGTCACCTGACTGGCATAATCCGTGACCAGATTCCCTTCGATGACCGGAGAGGCGACCACCTCCACGGGTTCGAGTTTCAAGGGCTCGCCAGACTTTTTCTCTTCGGCGAAGGCCGAGGGGATACAAAACGTCCATACCAAAACGAAGGCCAGCATAATTTCTTTGCACCTGCTCATTTTTTTCTCCTTCCTTACTTTTTTCGATCAATACTGAACAAAATAGGGATTTGCAGTTCCAAATTTTCTTTTTCCCATAAAGGCGGCAGGGGCAGAGGAGAAGCCCGGCGGAGGGTGGCCTTTCCTTCTTCGTCCAGGACCGGGTGCCCGGAAGATTGGATAAGTTTTAGGCCATTGACCTCGCCCTGCCGGTTAATTTGAAAGGCAAGAACCACCTTTCCTTCCCAATTTTTTCTCAGGGCCTCCTGCGGGTATTTTTTAACTTTATCGATTTTCAACCGCACAGCCCTTAAATAAGTTAAAAGATCACCACCTCCTTTTCCTGCTCCCTGGGGAGAACCCGGAGAGCCCGTTTTTTCCCCCTGACCAGAACCCGATTCTTCTGTCTGTTTTTTCTCCGGGCTTTTGCCTGTTGGTCCGCCAGGCCCAATACCCTCTAATTCTAATGATTCAGACCATCTTCTCCCTTGCGGCGCCGGCAACCCTCCATCTCCAGGCTTTTCCGCCAGTGCCAGAGCAAAACCTTTTAATTCTTGGCCGGCGGTGGTTGATTCCGCCGGGCTTTCGGCAATCTCCACGGAGTTTCTCTCTCCTTCCTGCCGAGGCAGTTGTTCCATGATTTCCTGCTTGGGGGAGTTCAGCGTCTCATTGGGGACGTCAGACTGTTCTTCTTTAGACGGGGTCGCCGTTTGTGGGGCAAGTTCCTTCTCCATGGGGAGAAGGGAAGGAAATAATTCTTTTTCTTTAAATTGCGAAAATATCTTTTCCATCTTTGGGACAGAAGATGGAACCCTTTTTTCTTCCCGGATTGCCGTCGCCTCTACGATCTGAATAGTGATAACTCTTTCGATGAAAGGAGGCTTCGGAGAAAGGGCAGTCTGCACCAGGATTAAACCGAGGAAGCCGTGAAGAGCCAGCGATGGGAGAAAGAATGACCAGAGAGAAGAACCTGGTATTATTATTTTAGTAATCGTGCTATTCATGGGTAAAAAAATTCTCCCCTTAAGCTTGCCCCGGAGGGGAATTTATTATGGATATTCCGATGCGAATTAATGTAAGCATGCCCCTTTTAAATTGGTAGCACTAAAATAAAAAAAATAGCAACATTTGTCAAGGAATATTTATAGTTTACCCCCCCTTCACTTTTAATTTTCATTCATGATTTTAGAATGATGGTCAGGACCCGGCCCGGACGGGAGGGGGAATCTTTCGGGAGCACAAGGCAGTATTTCTTTCATG
>JASEHN010000216.1 GCA_030018715.1 Thermodesulfobacteriota bacterium
AATCATTGGTTTAAAACTCTGTGATCTCTGTGCCCTCTGTGGCTAATTTTAATTTTATTGGGAAATATACGGCAGGGGCCAGATGCGGAAGTAGTCGCGGATGCGCACCCAGACACCGACCAGGCCTTCGGGCTTTAAGATGATGAACAGAATAATTAAAAGGCCGAAAGTGAAGTCTTTCACCGGGCCCAAATAAATCGTGAGGTTGGGGTCATACTTTTTAGCCAGGATGGAGACGCCGACGTTCAAAAACTCCGGGACCATGGTGATGAAGAGCACCCCGAAGATCGTTCCTAAGAGGCTGCCCAAGCCCCCGATCAAGACCATAGCCAGGAACTCGATGGATTTGAAGAAGTGGTAATCTTCGGGAATGGCGCTGCGCTGCAGGGCGGAGAAGAGCGCGCCGGCCATGCCGGCGTAAAAAGCGCTGATGGCAAAAGCGAGAAGCTTATAACGAAAGACCGGGATGCCGATGATTTCGGAGGAGACATCGTTATCGCGAATGGCGATGAAGGCCCGGCCAATCTTGGAGCGGTTGATGTTCTTTAGCCCCCACATGGAAAAGGCCGCCAGCAGGAAGATGAAATAGAAAAAGGCATAGTGTTTTCCGAGGGAAAGGCCGAGGCAGGTGGGAACAGGGAGTTCGATTCCCCGGATCCCGCGGGTCAGGCTTTCCCAGTGAACGATTGTATATTCGATGATGAACTGGAAAGCCAGGGTGGCCACCATCAGATAAAAGCCTTTGATGCGCAATGAGGGGATGCCCACGAGCAGGCCGAAGGCCGCAGCCACCAATCCGGCGCATAAGATGCTCAGGAGCAATGGGGCTCCATAATGGGTGATCAGGAGGGCGGAGGTATAAGCCCCCACGCCCAGGAAAGCAGCATGTCCGAGAGAGAGGAGGCCGGTAAAGCCGACGAGCAAATTCAGGCCCAGGGCCCCGATCAGGTTTACCAGAACCAGGTTGAGAATGTAGAAATTATATTCATCCAGATAAAAGGGAGAGATGGCCACCAGGACGAAAAAAATTACTAAAAAAGTCCGCTTGAAGAGAGTGCGAAAAATCCGCTCATCCTGCCGGTGGCTGAAGATGGCGGTGGAGGAGAAATACTGGTTGTATAGATCGGATAAGGATTTCAAGGCATCACCTCCGCAATGGCCACCTGTCCTTTGAAAGAGGAGATTCTTCCATCCTCATAACGGATCTGGATGTCCAGTAGGTGTTCCGGCGTGGGCCGGTACAGGTCTTCAATCAGGGGTTTGTAGCGCTCGTAAATCAATCCCCGGCGGACCTTGCGGGTGCGCGTCAGCTCTTCATCATCCGGATGGAGTTCCTTGAGGAGAATGGCAAACTTGCGAACGCGCATATTTTGCGGGAACCGCTGGCAGAGTTTGCGGATCTCCTCGCGCACCAGCTCGTAAATTTCCTGCCTTTGAGAAAGATCCTGATAAGTGGTGTAGGAAATTCCTCTTCTTTTGGCCCAGTTGCCTACGTTCTCGAGATCAATGGAAATGATGGCCGTGACGAAAGGTTGATTGGCCCCGCAGACCACCGCTTCCTTTATGTAGGGGCTGAATTTCAAGCGGATCTCAATATCCTGAGGAGCGAAACGCGAACCATCGGCCAGGTTCATGATATCCTTGAAGCGGTCGAAAATGTAAAGGTGCCCGTCTTCCCCGAAATATCCGGCATCCCCGGTCCTAAGAAAGCCGTCGGGAGTGAAGGCATCCTTTGTGGCCTTCTCATTCTTGTAATAGCCGAGCATGATGGATTTCCCCCGGATCATAATCTCCCCCTGATCGGAGAGTTTTACTTCCACTCCTGGTATGGGCACCCCCACGGTCTCCGGGCGCACATCCCCGTCCCGGTGGGTGGTGGCAATTCCGGCGCATTCGGTCTGCCCGTACACCTGGCGGATGTCGATCCCCAGGGATTTAAAATATTTGAACACTTCCGGAGAGAGAGCCCCGCCGCCGGTGACGGCCATCTTCACCCGCCCCAAACCTACGCGATTACGCAAAGGCCGCAGGACAGTGAAGGAAAGAAAATTAGAAAGAAGTTTGATCCGCCATCGAGGAATTTTCCCGGCGAGCTCCATTTCGGTGCGTTTCAAAGCTATGCGGGTGGCCCAGGCGTAAAGGTTTCTCTTCAGGGGATCGGCATTGTCCATGGCCGCCTGAATGACCGAGACCAGATCCTCCCAGCGGGAGGGGGTTCCGCCAAAATAGGAAGGCTGTAGCTCAATGAGGTCGCGGCGCAGGGTCTCGGGCTCTTCGGGAAAATTGTAGCAGGCTCCGCTTAAGAGCCAGCGGACCACGGCATAAAGTTGTTCGCCGATCCAGGGCAGGGGCGCCAGGGAGAGGAGCTGGTCTTCAGGCTCCATGGAGACAACATTGCCGTAGTTCTCTCCGGCATAAAGAAGGTTCTCGTGGCTGAGGATGGCCAACTTGGGCAAGGCCGTGGTTCCGGAGGTGGTCAGCATCATGGCCGGAGTATTCGGGGGAACATTTCCTGCGGTCTGGTGGAGGAAATCAGGATGGTTTTTTCCCTCCGCGGATCCCATTGCCAGCACATCCTCAAAGCGCTTCAAAAACGGATGGGCGGCGTAGTAGTTGGTCATACCCCGCGAATCCCAGACTATGACAGCTTTAACGGCTCCACTAATTTTAGGCCAAACCTTTAGAATCTTGTCCACCTGTTCCTGGTCGCTTAAAACGACGATGCGGGCATCGGCATAGGAGATGAGATAAAGCACTTCTTCGGCCAGGCAGTCAGGGTACATGCCGGTGATGACCCCTCCGGAAACAATGGCCCCCAATTCGGCTATGACCCATTCCGGCTTGTTGTCGCCGACCACGGCCACTGCTTCGTTTTTGCCGAGGCCCAGAATTTTCAGGCCCAGGGCGAAGTTTTCCACATCTCTGGCAAGTTCTTTCCAGGTGGTCGGCGTCCAGACCCCGTAACGCTTCTCCCGCAGGGCCGGCCTATTGGGGAATTCTCTGGCGTTGCGGATCAGTAGCTCAATCAGGTTCTTAGCCAAATCCCCTCCTTCTCAATACTTCCTCCGTCCTAAGTAAGCCTCGATGACCAGCGGGTTTTGCTGGACTTCCTTGGGCGTTCCCTCAGCGATCTTTTCTCCAAAATTTAAAACCGTAACCCGATCCGAAAGGTCCATGACCGCGGAGAGGTCGTGCTCGATCCAGGCGATGGTCACGCCCAGATCGCGGTGAATATCCAGAATATAGCTGGCGATGTCTTCCTTCTCTTCCACGGCCATCCCGGCCATGGCCTCATCAAGGAGAAGAAGTTTGGGTTTCATAGCCAGGGCCCGGGCCATGTCCACCCGTTTGCGCACGCCCAGAGGGAGAGTATCAACTATGGCGTAGCGCACGGAAGATAGACCCATGAAGTCGATAATCTCCTCTTCGATCTCCTGGCGGTGGCGGAGTTCCGTAGCTACGGTGGATGGCCACCTGAAATAACTTCCCAGGAGAGAGGTCTGAATCAAAAAGTGGCGGCCGAGCTTGATGTTGTCCAGGACGGACATGCCGTGGAATAGCTCCACTTTTTGAAAAGTGCGAGCTACCCCCCGGGCGGCGATGACATGCGGTTTTAAGGGAAGGATGTTCTCCCCCTGAAAAAAAATCTCTCCCTGCTGGGGCCGGTAGTGGGCGTTGATGCAGTTGAGCAAACTCGTTTTGCCGGCGCCGTTGGGCCCGATGATGGCAAAGATCTCGCCGGCTTGCACGGAAAAACTAACTTCCCGGAGAACCTTGATTCCCCCGAAAGAAAGGTTCAGGTTGCAAATCTGCAAAATTTGGTTGTCGCTCTCTACAGCCATCGTTTCCTGCGTTTGTAGCGTTTGGCGTCCTGATAGCTTTTACGTTCCTTGGTGCCGGCCCCCAGATAAAATTCCCGGACGTCTTCATTCTCGAGGAGCGCGGCAGCCGGCCCTTCGAGCACGACCCGGCCGTTCTCCAGAACGCAGCCCCGGTGGCCAATCTGCAGGGCGGCGTGGGCGTTTTGTTCGACCAGGACGACGGTCATTCCTTCCCGGTTGAGCCGCTCAATGATCCGGAAGAGCTCTTCGGTAATCAGGGGAGCCAGTCCCAGTGATGGTTCATCGAAAAGAAGTATCTTGGGCTGAGTCATCAGGAACATGCCAATGGCCAGCATCTGCTGTTCCCCGCCGGAAGTGTAACCGGCTTTTTGCTGGCGCAGTTTATTAAGCACAGGGAAATAATCGAATACCTTTTCCATATCGGCCTTGACAGTCCTGTCCCAGCGCGAATAAGCGGCGGCGGCCAGGTTTTCCTCAATGGTCAGGTACCAGAATACCGGGCGGTCCTCCATCACGTAGGTCAATCCGAATTTTTTGATTATATCCGTGCTGTCCAATCCCTTGAGGGAAAAATCGCCGACTTTGATATCACCTTCGATAATGTCGCCGTCAAACATTTTTAGCATGCCGCTGATCGCTCTCAGGAGGGTGGTTTTCCCGGCGCCATTGGCCCCGATGATCACGGAAATCTCCCCGGAAGCCGCTTTTAGGGAGATCCCGTTAAGGATGGAAATTACATCGTGGTAGACCACCCGCAGATTTTCGATGGAGAGCATCTCAGACCCTTTCGATCCTCACCGTCCCGAAAAGCCCATAAGGGCGGATGAACAGGACAATAAGCAGGAGGAGATAGGGAGCCACGTCCTTGAATCCCACCAGCCCCAGAGGTTCGATATAACTGCCCACCAGGGCTTCGCAGAGACCGACGATCAACCCGCCGATGAGAGATCCACCGATGCTGTCCATGCCCCCGATGAGCACCACGGGAATGGCCCGCAGGCCGGCGCTCCCCGTTAAGTAGGAGAGGGCCCCGAAATTGGAGATCATCACCCCGGCCACGGCGATACACATGGCGCTCAAACCCCAGACCATCAAAAGAATAAAGCGGGCGTCAATGCCGAAGGCCATGGCTTTGGACTGGCTCTCCGAAGTGGCCCGGATGGCCACGCCCCAGCGGGTACGAAAGAGGAAGAAAAGGACGAGGGCAAAAGCAATAATGGACAACCCGCCGGCCCAAACCCGTTCTGAAGGAAAGAGGATGTCGCCATATTCCAGGCTGGCGTTGGGCAGCTCAATAAAGAAAGAGTAGGAATGGGCCCCGAAGATAAGCTGCACGGATGAGCGCAGAACGCTGGCCAGCCCGAGGGTGATGATGGTCATGGAAAGAGGCGAACGGCCCAATAGAGGCTTTATGGAGAGCCGCTCGATTAGAGCTCACACTGCCCCCGCGGCCAGAAGGCCCAGGGGCAGGGCGAGGATAAAAGGAATACGCAGGTCAAAGAAAAAAACGTAAAAGAGGAACGAACCGATGACCAGGAACTCCCCGATGGCAAAATTAAAGGCCTCCGAGGCCCGGAAAATGATGACGATTCCCAGGCCGAGAAGGCCGTAAACACATCCGATCAAAAGACCGGATCCGATCGTTTGGATGAAATCCATATTATTGATCTACCTTTTAGGGGGAGGGTTGGGGATCCTCCCCGGTTTATAAAAAAAGTTTATAACACTTTAGCTCTTTGAAAAAAGGGGTGTTGTAAGGGCCAAGGGATTCCAGGGGCCGGGGGCCAGACCGGAACGCTTG
>JASEHN010000217.1:0-1788 GCA_030018715.1 Thermodesulfobacteriota bacterium
ATCGCCAAGCCTATTACTACCCACGCCAGTGCACGAAATGCTTCAAGGTTCCCAGAGATGTAACCGCAAAAAGCCAACACCTTTCTGCCGCGCTTGGAGGCATGAATCATCCCAGGGCTGTCCCCCTCTTTACTGAAAGGATTGTTGATAGTAGAAGGTTCAAATATGTCCAAATTAAGGTTTCTTCCACAGGCAAATGGCCCTATAAGCATCGTTGGATGATGGAACGACATCTTGGCCGCAAACTTCTTGCTTCCGAATTTGTGCACCATCTCAACGGCAATAGTCTTGATAATCGTTTTGAAAATTTTCAACTTGTTTCTCATCACGAACACATGAGCGCCCATAAGCTAACAACTTGGTCAAGAAAATATGATCGTTGCCGTTTGTGTGGAACCATAGCCAATAAGCATGAAGCAAAAAGTTTATGTTCCATCTGTTATAGAAAAATCAAAGCTAAAGAACTTGGACATTGGCCTAAACCAAAACACACGGGTCGCTGGAGCAAAAAATCTGATTGTTGTTTAAAATGCCAAACGACCGAAAGGCCGCATAAAGGATTAGGGTTATGCACCCGATGTTATCTGCGGGAAAAGGCCAAAGAACGGGGTTACTGGCTCTAGATATGGGCATCACTTTTCAGCCCCATTGCCAAAAATCCTCTCCCAACCTTCACGATATTTATCTGAGGGGTACCGCACCGAAGCTAAATCACCGGTGGGATATGGGGGGGAATCATCCCACCCCTTCTCCGGGATCACCAGCTTCCCATCCACCACGCTCTTGAAACATTCCTGGCCCTGGGGTTCCCCGTCCGACCCCGTCCCGGTAAACACCTTCATGGGCCACCAGCCCTTGTAACCACTGGTCTCCTTCAACCCCTGGGCCCTCCCGTCGCATAACTTTGAACTCTCTGTTTGACCCTGGCCGCCGCCTTGCGGTAATCCACCAGGTGGGCCCGCCGGTCCAAGCTGGGTAATAGGACGCCCACCGTACTCCCAAAAAGATCCCCTGGGTGACTGTGAATGTCCTTCACGGGCTTGGCGTTCTTGTGGACATTGCCGGAGTTATCAACTTTGTAATGCCAGGCCCCCCCCAGCGCCTTGTCCAAAATCCTGTTGCTGTTGGAGAGCAGGACTAAGGGGTCGCCCCGGTGATCGCTGTTTTGTAGGGCCTGGTCCATGTGCCGCTTCATGGTTTCCCACTTGGAGGGGCCAGCCTCGAAGAAGATTCCCGGCAACCCCAGGAACTTACGGAAAGCCTCTTCCACCACTCGCGCCGCCGATTCGTTCCGGTTGCTCTGGTCCGGCTGTTTCATAGTGAAGTCACCGCCGATCCGCCAGGAATTGGGCTTGTTCTTCCATTTAGGGGAGTTGAGCATCGGGATGACCAGGTTGTCGATTAAGGTGCGGATGTCCGAATTCTCCAGGCGCAAGGTGTCGATGAAGATGAGGCGCCCGGTGGAAGTAATTTGGCCCAGGCCACAAGCCGGGGTATGCCAAGAATCAAAAAAAGCGAAGGATACCAGCCCGGGGGCCGGCACCAGAATGTCCGGGCACAGATGGCGTTCCCGCTTATACTGCGGCGTTACCTTTTCGCCCCGGTGCACCGCGGCGAACTCGCCCTTGACATACCGCGCATAGGCGGCCTCGTCGTTCGCGTACATCTTCTTGGCCGCCTGGCGGGACTCTTCTTCGAGGTGGATATTCTCCCCGTAAGGCACATGCCAGACCTGCTTCTGCACCAGGGGAAAGTTGGGGTCGAAGTCCTCTTCCTCAATGAAGCGGC
>JASEHN010000217.1:1798-2165 GCA_030018715.1 Thermodesulfobacteriota bacterium
CCGCCCGGATGACCGACACTTTATAGACTTCTTCCGACAGGCCAGCATTGGCCTTGTCGGCGATGGGGGCAGGCTCATTCAGCCAAATCAGGGAATAAGCCGATGACCCTTGGAGTTTTCCCAAACTCGCCGGGTCGTCGATGCCGAATAGGTCCACTTCGATGCGGGGGTCGGTGAAGAGGGTTAGTTCCTTGTATTCGTTCTTGAAGCGGTAAAGTTTATGCGAATTGTCGGGGAAAAATATCTGGAAAAACTCTTGTACTGAAGGGACGATGCTCAACTTGATGTTTTCTAAGGTATCCCTAACAATGGCGCACCTTATTGGCTGACCGCAACGTCCCGCATGGGCGATCATAGCCCCTATACA
>JASEHN010000217.1:2175-5614 GCA_030018715.1 Thermodesulfobacteriota bacterium
TATACATCCAAGGGTTTTCCCCTCGCCCAATGGCGCCACCAGAATCGTAATCATCTTTTTCGACTTGATGAAATCCTGGACCGTAGGGGAGAACTTGGAAATCAAATCAAATTCTTCCATACTAAAAACGATACCATTAAAAAAGAATATGTCAAGGGCGTATTTCTACGCCATTTACCCTTGACATCGACCATTTAATATTGTAATTTGGGCAATTAAGGAACTAAATTGAGACGCTAAAAAGAAAATTGATAGAGGTGGAATGTGGACATAGGTGGTTCACGCGTAGTTAGGAAGTTTAATGGAGTAATACATAGACGATGCACGAAATGTAACGAATGGAGGGTCATAGATTTTTTTTGCCCTTCATGTTGGAACAATGGAGGCCCTTGCCGCCCATGTTCAGCAAAAGATAAGAAGGAATGGAGGAAACGTAATCAAGAAAAACATAAAGAATATAATACTAATTATCAAAAGAATTATTACCTAAATAATAGAAAAAAGATAAAAGTAAGAAAATCATCGTATTACGGCTTACACAAGAAAGAGATTAGGGCTGTGGCTATGCTCAATTATGCTATTTCAACAGGAAAATTAATGAGGCCTGGTAATTGTTCCATTTGTGGCGTTTCTGGTATTATTATCGGGCACCATGATGATTATGATAAACCTTTAGAGGTTAGGTGGGTTTGTAGGTCATGCCATAATTATATACATGAGCGCCAATATGAATTAAAAGAAGAAGGGAAAGAAAGCATCCCTATACCAAGAAGCAGATTAATTCAGGAGAAGATCGTTGAATTAAAAAAATTATTACACGAAGCAGGGCGCTTAATAGATTGGCGACAAGGAAGTGATTCAAGTTTATGTAGGCTATGCGGGGGAAATGTGATGGAACATTCAATAACTTGCATTATGGATCGGATCGAGAGGGCTTTAAAATGAAAGCGAATAACACCAATAAATAAAAGGGAATAAGGAAGGTTACTCCCCCGCAATCTCGATCATCGAGCATTTTGGTTGTCCACATTTTGGGCATGAACACTCAAAACCTTTCTTCCCGGTCACGATCTCCGCTACCGGGATACTATGTTTGGGCAAATCCGAAGCGGCATCCCACTCATATCCACAGGCTTCACATCTGACCACCCCAAAAACCCAATCGTTAGCGCGGCGGGCCATTGTTTTACTTTTTTAGGATTCTAGCCAAACCTAAAAGGCAATTAACGAATTTCATATGGCGTTCTGGACATTTTAATGCCGTTTTCACATTCCGGTAGAGCAATCTTCTTTCCAAAATGCTTCCCACAAAGGGCAATCCACCACAAATGTCATTGTTCTTTTTCTTACATGGCCCTATCATAAGGGAGTCCTCGGCCCTATTCTCCCGCCCGGTCCCGCAGGTTCACTCCCGGGGGCAACCCGCCGGTCACCGGGATGATATGCTTGGAGAGCGCCTGGCTTACCAATCCGCCCATGAGGCCGACCCCTTGAGACAAGAGGTATAGCATCAAGGGCAGGTTGCCCAGGTCCCCGATGATGGCCGGCCGGCCGTCTTTGGTGATCGCCACCGTTACCTGGTGCGCGATGTTTTCCGGGCTCAGGTCCGGCGGGACCGGCCCTTTCCCCAGATTACCATTATCTTTCGGGTCTGCCATGGAGCGTCCGAATATCTGCCCTATGTGGTTAGTGGCTTTTCTTCCAAAACCCTTTTTTCCACCTTTCCCTTTGACGCCGGCCATAGTTACTCATTGCGATTTATGGCCGCACAACTCCAAAAGACCGCCTCTTCCAGCTTAGTCAGGGCCAAGGACCGTTCCCGGGACTCAGGGCAACGCATCAGAATCGTCTCCGCCAGCCCCTTTGCCTCTGCCCGTAACTCTTCATACCGTTTCTGTTGGGTCCCTTTGGGGGGATGGTAGGTAAAGCGTTTGTCGATTTCAGCGATAGAAATCTCGTTCTCCTTTCATAAAGGCTTTATATCTGGCCGGATTGCACATCCGGGGGCGTCCACTTCATCCAGCATGGGAAAACTCGGATCAAAACAGACCTCCATTTGCCTCATTCCCCCAGCAATCCCACCCCGGCCTCTGCGTCCTAGCGAACATCTCTAATCGGGGAGGGGGGGAAACCCTCTCAATTTTGGCGTAACCTTCCTCGGGCTTAGCGGAATGCCGCCCCCTCCTGGAGGTCATCAAGGTGGATTCATCTTTAACCTGGGCCGGGAGTCGCCCTTTGACCCCGAAGATCAGTTGCTCCGTCTGGCCGCGGAAATATTGGCCCAGCCCGAAACTATCCTTGGCCCAGGTGAGCAGGGTTATGTAGCGGAACCCCAGGGCTTTCACTAACCACAGGCCATCTTCTAGATGATTGTTGGTGACCCAGCAGTATAGATGACACGCCGGTGCTGGATTCCAAATTCCTGATTGTAAGATGACTGCCAGAATCTCGGGGGGCTTGAGCAAGGGATAGTGCCGGTCGGCACCGCGCTTGATTTTACCCGCTCCTCTTTCGAGCCAAGGCGGGTCCATCAGGATAGTGCGATATTCAGATTTAATCATTGAGAGAGGCTATGCCGTGAACGAACCCTTGGTAAATGACCAACCCCACCGCCGTAGCCAGAGCCATCAGTAGCAGCCCGACGAACGCCAGGGGAGAGAAAATCGTCAGGCCGGTTTCGATAAGACCTATTTGCCTTTCTGCCATCATGCCCCCCTCACTGTTTCACGCCCCGGAAGGAGTTCTTAATCTCCTGGACGAAGAACCGGCCCACGGACTCAGTTTCCTTGAATCGCTCCCAGAGCTCGCGGGGCACCCCCTCATAGACGTACTTGGCCCCGGAGTTGAAAACCACGGTCAACCTGGACTTTACGTGCTCTGTTTCCTCGTCATAGCCGATGCTCCTGATGGTGGAGGATGCAACGGGGATCATCTCGGTCATGGGGCAGTCTCCTTTGGAGTTATTCAATCACCACGCTCACCTTGGTAAAAGTACCGAACTCCGAGTCACCTTCCATATCTTCTTTGAACTCCTGGGCCCACTTCCTCATGTCGCCTAACGGGTCAGTGGTCTTCAGCTTCTCCGGAGGTACATCCTTGAGATCCACTTCTATCTTGATGGTGATGGTGATTTTGTCCAAGCTCATCTCAACACCACCCCGGCCGCAGCCACCAATCCTTCGGGATCAGGTAAAGCCGGGCGCCCAAGTCCATCACCTGGTCCAGTAGGGCCTTCCCCAGCTTCCTTCCCCGGCCCGGCACGAAGTAAAAACGGTCAACATCTGTTTGCATGGTATGGGCCACGTCAGGGCTCCTTGATGATTTCTGGTGATTGGGGTTTGTGAATAGTCAACGCCAAAGCATCATGCTGATGGCCAAAGTTCCGGAGATATGACCCCCCACACTCTGCTATGCTCACTCCATGATGAAGCCGGACGGG
>JASEHN010000218.1 GCA_030018715.1 Thermodesulfobacteriota bacterium
TTATCCTTTAAAGTTTCCCATCGATGAGATTCAATATATAACGTTGGTTCAAAGAGTACTTCTCTTACGAAACCGGCTGCAGGTTACAGGTCACCGGATACAAGTCACAGGTCTTAGGTCTCAAAACTCAAGTCTGGGGGGACGATAAAAGGGGTTCTGAAGAAAGTTATACACTTTAGATCGTCTATAGAGTCTGTCTGGTCGCCTGGTCCGTCTTGCCTATTTGGTTAGTCCGGTTTATTTGATTCATCTCGTTTATCTGGTCCAATAGAGCAAAGGGCCGAGAGCTAAGAGCAAAGACTAAAAGAAGATGAAAGATTTAAGATTCAAGATTCAAGATTGAACGAATGAAACCAAAGGGCACAAGGCAAAAATGGAACATTAAAGATTATGGAAGTTATCCATCGGCCTGGAGCGACGTCGTTCAATTAGCGGGTGAGCGGAGGGGTTGGGGAGAACTTCCGTACCTCTAACAATGAAAGGTTGAGGTTCAGGTTAAGGTTTGAATTTAGGCAACCCGATCTTGAGGGTTGGAAGAAAATTCTCAGATTTAAAGATTTAGGAATCTAACCAAACATATTTGCCTAGGAGTTAGGTTTTAAAAAAAGGGGGAGGACCTTGGACGCTGATATTTCCGTAATAAATGAATGAGTTATCCAGATCCGTCTTTCTCCATCTCCCTTTTTGTAAAATAGATAAACCGGGGGTACAAGTTAGGTGCAATTTCTAAAAACCTCTTGATATAATTCCACCTTAAATCCAGATAGCGATGGGCAAGGGTATTCCTTATCTTGGCCAGTTCAGAAAAAGTTTCCGCCTCTTCCTCTTTTTCATAAATACGAGACCCAATCTTAAAAAGAACTTCTCTTGAAGTCTCAGGGATTTCGTCCCCCATTATCGTCAGAACCATCTTGGAAATATCCAGAGTGGCATTAATGAGATTTTCAACCCATCGTTCTATCTCGAATCGCTTGCTTCTTTGTAATTCATAAACCCTCCAGTCTATCTCTTTCACGTATTCTGCCAAGAAGGGAAGCTCTTTCTCCAGATAATCCACATGGGGGATAAGCTTTGATCTATCTGCCTGGAGCAACCTCTCTCTCCTTATACGAGTTCACGATCGAATCTCTCACATATTCGGCTTCGTCAGTTATAATGCACAAGAAATCCATGAAAAGGCCTTTATCCTTAATGGTTATTGGTTTTCCCCTCCTTATGATCTCATCAGCAACGATAGCCCTGGCTCTGTTGAGAACCACCAAATCAACTTCTTTCCCAAGCAATCGCTCTAAGTCGAGAACAATCCGGTTTTCTCCCTTAAATGTCTTACCAAAGGCTTCCCAATCTATATCTTTCTCGGGCTTAAAATATACAGCAACATCGATATCCCCCTCTTTACGCATCCTCCCTCTCGCAGCTGACCCGAAGAGGAAAGCAAAGGCAATATCATCTCTGTTATTGATATATTCCTTGAGGTCTTGCAGCTTATCGCTGTGATTCATCGAGTTAATGGGAAGCCTGGAGCCTTGTTGAAACAAACCCTTAGGCCGCGCAATTCATCCACTAATCCCAAAATTCCCTCTCCTTACGGACGTACTGCTGAACATCGATGCCTTTCCATATGCCGGCCCCTAATCCTTCAAGTTCCAAAATACTATGTTTTATTTTTTTTCTTCTCAAGACTTTTTTTAGCCTGGCAGAGATAATCTCTACCAAACTCAATTGTTCATCCGGTCTTAGATTTTGAATGCCCCTTAAATAGTCCTCAAAAGTAAGGGATGCCTTTTTTGCTGCCATTGATCCTATCTCCTTATTTTCATTGGAAATAAGCGAATTATAGTCCCACAAGGGCCGATTGTCAAGCTGGAATTGGCGAATAGCTCATTGCTCATAGAAAAAATAGTCAACAGTCAACAGATGGAATGCCGGAGGCATTTAGCAATTTAGCTGATAGTCAGGCAGTAGGGGAAAGAGGGACGCCCTTAAATAATTCAACAATTCATGGGTGAGCGGAGAGCGAAGAAAAAAGAGCAAAAGGCAAAAATGGAACATTAAAGATTAAAGATGATGGAAGTTATCCATGGGCCTGGAGCGACGAATTTCAATTAGCGGCTGAACGGAGGGGCTTCTGCATCCATTTATCAAAAGGGATATCATAATTTATCCAGAGCCTTCAAAACCATTACATAGCTCCAGACCCTCTAAACACCGCCGGAAGCGTTTTATAATAGCGTCCGGGACGGTTCTATTTTTCGCTCATAGTTTCTTCTCAATACACCGACTCAATGCTACTCCTGATGAGTTTGGTGTCAAAAAGGCGAAGTTCGCTCTTATCCTCAAGGAAGCGTTCCACGTCCTTTTGGGCCTCTTTGAAATCAACCTTTTCTATGCCTTTCAGAAGGAACTCCCTGAAAGTTCCCTCATCAATAGCCGGATTCTGCCCTTGCGTCTGGGCAATAGCGTTATTTAACAGAGTAAAGTTCGGCTTCACCTTGTTACCCATATACCAGATAAAATCATAATAATCCCTGCCCTTTACATAGGTCCGGTAAAAACAAGCGTGCAGTTTGGTGGCAAACATTGAAGACAGGTCAAAATGCGCCACGTTAAAAGCATACACCCTCTGGATAATCCGGTTTTGAACATGCCCCCCTCTCGGAGGGTTAGTATCGACTTCCAGCTTGATCGAGATCTTCTGGCCCCCAAGCGGCGAAAGGCCGATTTCCTTTAACACGCCGGGAAATTTAAGCATGGTGCTATGAACGGTTTTTTCGGCTTTGGGCTTTGATTCCGCCTTCAGGCCTGCTAAGGCAAGAGCTTTAAGCACATCATCATTCATCCGGGAAAATGAATAACCCTCTTTTTTGGCCAGCGAAAAATCGAGGTCCTCGGAAAACCGCCTCATCCCGAAAACCACCCTTAACGCTGTGCCGCCGGTGAAAGCCAAATGATCAAAGAACTTATGCTCATCAAAGATCTTCAGGCAGAGAAGCTGAACAAGCTCACGGCAGCGGTTGAGTTTTTCCTCATCCGACATACTCTTGGTTAATTGCTGTTTGATAAGCTCAATCATGCTTTCTCTTCCTTGATGAACTCGCAGAATTCGCGGGCAGCCGCATCGAGACGGCTGTTTTCAAAAAACCGCACGAACGAAAGAATCTTGCGCTGACTAAGGCGCTCGGTGTTCTGAAACCGGTACGACTCCCTAAAAACGTCTTTGGCCTTGGTTTTGAATCTTCGCCCATTGAGGTACAAAAAATCCGCCACAGCCTTTTCCGGCTCGGCAATCAGGTAATCGAGCCCGGCTTCATCCTTATAAGACCGGTACCCCCTGAAGGCATCCGGCTTAACGCGCTGATAGACAAACCGGCCAATCGGGTTGTTGAATCGGCTGGTTTTTTTGGTGGTAACCGAGGTAACGTCCGCTACCGCCTCCGGGATAAGGCCGTAATAGCCAAGCGCCGATTCGAGGCTCACGTAAGATGGCCATAGGAGCTGATTGGCCAGGAAAAAGCGGCTGGGGTGGAGCTTCTGGTCGTTTTTGTTAAGCATATAGACGCCGCGCTTAAGCTGGATAATAAGCCCATTTTTCCCCCAGCGCGTGAGCTGGTTACGCATAATCTGGCGATCTCCCGCCGCTGCGGTTACGACGGACCGGGCAGAAATAAAGGGCAGCTCGCGGAACTTTTCTTTAAATTTGGTGAAATCCATATCGTTTCCATAGATAATCAAAAATGATTATTTGCAGAAATAAGTATGCCTTGTCGGGGCAGAATTGTCAAGGAGTGAAAGCGGGACGCCCTTAAATAATTCAATTGTATTAGAAATTCCTTTTTGGACACGGATTCACCCTGTTAGATGTTTACTATCTAACGGGGTAAACACAGATTATCAGGATAAACTAAAAAGAAAATAATTATCTGCGGTTATCTGCGTAAATCTGCGTCCTATTAAATTTAATACGGGACCGTTTGTCTCATTGAGATCCTCTAATTCATCCTGCCTTTGTTCTGCATCGGGAAGCATAGTGCGAAATTTATGGTTATTTGGGACAGTCCCTTTTACGCTCTCTCATAGATCCCCTTCATTCAGGCATTTCATTTTAGCAGACCCAGCACATTCTCCTGCGTGAAGACATCCAGATCTGAAGGGTTTTCAAGGAAGTTCTCGACATCCCTCCTGACTTTTTTCCAATCCGTTCCCTTAACGGCTTTATACAGGAGTTCCCGCCAGTTCCCGGACGTTACCGCCGCCCCCTTCCAGCCGGTCTGCTTCAACGCGGTGTTAAGCAGCGCGAGATTAGGGACGATGCCCTTCCATCTCGAAAGATACCACCCGAGGTCAAAGAGATCGCGCCCTTTGGTATAATCCCTGCTTAAGAGAGCGTGCGATTTCCCCGCGAAAAGAGACGCTGGGTCATATGTCAAAAAAGAGATCGGAAAATACTTGTTTACAATTTGCGTCTCCAGCGCCGCGCCGTCTGGCGAGTTTGTGTCGACCTCTATCTTGATCGACAGGTTCTGCTCGGTGAACGCCGAAACGCCAGCGTCTTTCATGAGCCCGCCGAACCTGATAAACGCCGAGTTTACGGTTTTCTCGTCGTTGAATGCCATGGTAACGCTGTATCCGGCGAGGGATAACTCTTCCTTGATTTTCTTCAATAGGGACGCGAAAGCGGGCCCTTTACCCTTTGTCGCCGAAAAATCAAGATCTTCGGAGAAACGCGGAAGCCCGTGCAGAAACCGCAAGGCCGTTCCACCGACAAATGCCGTCGCGGAGAAAATGCCCTCGTCGTGCATGATCCTGAGGACATACGCCTGCAGGTATTCCCGCATCACGTTTATTTTCGCGTTCATACCGCTCTGTTTGGCGGCAAGCTCAAGCGCGTAATCCCTCATAATGTCTTCTCTTCGTCCTTATAGGAATCGATATATTTTCCGACTGCCTTAGCGGCGCACGGCATACCGGGATTTTTAAACCTTTTTGCGGACGCCTCCAGCCTTTTTGGGTCGATTTTCCCGACGTTCTGGAGCCGCAATTCCTTCAAGTATGCCTGCGATACTTTCATGCCGTTAAGGTAAAACAGGTCCAAAAGCGCCTTTTCCGGCGAAGCGATAAAACCGGTCTGGCCGTTTACAGTCACAGATTCATATCCCCAAAAAAGGGGCTTCTTGATATGCCTGTAAACAAACGTCCCCGCCCCAGAAACAAACCTGCCCTGCCTCTTTGTCGTCAGCGATGTAAAAACTGGCACCGCTTCAGGAATTAGCCCATGATATTCGAGCGCCTTTTCCAAGCTGATATAGGACGGCCTTTTTAACAGAGACGCCAGATACGGCTCGTATACGGCGGTTTTACGGTATTTATCAGCCAGAAGGTAAATACCCCTCTTTGCCTGAATAAGTTTTTTCGCTTTCACCCACCTGCTGAGCTGGACCTTCAGCGAGCCCGTATCAGAAACCCCGGCCGTAAGGATATTCGTATCGATGACCGGAAAGGACGCGAATCTATCTAAAAAATTACCCCATTTCATGGCAATAAATTAACATTTTTGATAATACATGACTATCGGCTAAATTAAATATTGTTGCAATTAGAAGATACTTATA
>JASEHN010000219.1 GCA_030018715.1 Thermodesulfobacteriota bacterium
CCGCAGGTTATAGGAAGAAAAGAGATGGTTCTTAAGGTAAGAAATTCCCAGCCGATTTTCCCTTTGCCGATCCACCTCCCGCCTTAGCTAAAATAAAGGTTGGGGGATAAAAGTGATCGACGGTCAGTGGGAATATTTATTGCATAAAAAAAGCCCACGTTTTAAAATGACCTCAGGGTCAATTTTTTTATTGGCTTGGCAATGAGTGAGAGCTTATGGATCGATTGCCGATTTTAAAAAAGTCGAATTTCTTTTCTTCGGTTTCGGAGGCCACCCAGAAAGAAATCAGTCGCCTTTTTGCGGAAGAAAAATATCAGCGCAAAGACTACATCTTCTTTGAGGGGGATGAGCCCGAGTGGTTTCATGTAGTCAAAGAAGGCAAGGTAAAACTAGTCAAACACTCGGACTCCGGCAAAGATGTCATCCTGCAGGTCTTCGCTCCCGGGGACATGTTTGGAGAAGTCTCTCTCTTCGACCGCAAACCCTACGCTGCCTCTGCCCAAGCCATGGAACCTTCCACCATTCTGAAACTATCCCGCAAAGACTTTTTCCAATTTTTCGGACGCCACCCTTTCGTGGCCACAGAAATGATCATGGAGTTGGGCCGGCAACTGCGCGAAGCTCAGGCCACTATCAAGAGCCTGGCTGTGGACCTGGTGAAACAACGCCTTGCTACCATCCTGCTTAAGCTGGCGGAGAAACTGGGCGCTCCCAGGAAAGGTGGGACCCTGTTGAACATCTCTCTTACCCGTCAGGACCTGGCCGACATGGCCGGAACGACGGTGGAAACAACCATACGGGTCATGAGCCAGTTTACCAAAACCAAGATCATCAGACCGGCGAACGGAAAGATCCTGATTCTCAAGCCGAAGATTTTACGGAAAATCTCCGAAGAGAAGGAGAACTCTCACTCCCCCCAGCTAAAAAAAGTAAAGAAAAAATACTCTAATAATTGGCAATATTGACGTCCCTTTCGCCTACTTCTCCTCATTTTGAGAGAGAGGATGGACTAACAGTCCGGATATTTCCCTTGAATTCCTGACAAGGCCCAGAGGCCCGAGGGTTTTTCCTGAATATTACGAAGAGAAGATGATATCAAAGAAATTTATATTGACCATCTCCGGCGTGCTTTTGCTCTTTTTTGCTGTGTCTTTAGGCTTATTTGATATCCCCGCGAACAAACCCAAAAGGATCGAGTGCGTGGGAGAGGATATGATGGTTCCTAATTTCACGGCCCTGGATTTGAAAGGGGAAAAGATAAATTTCGCAGATTTCCGGGGCAAAGTGATCCTTCTCGATTTTTGGGCGACCTGGTGTCCGCCCTGCCGGGAGGAGATTCCCTATTTCAATGAGCTTTACAGCCGATACAAAAAAGATGGATTGGAAGTTATCGGGGTTTCCCTGGACCGGGGAAGCGCCGGTGAAGTCCAGGAGTTTTTGGATAAACTGGGGGTGAAATACGTCAACCTGATGGGAAACGATGAAGTCCTGAAGATTTTCAATAATATTCCAGGAATGGGGTCGATTCAAGGGATTCCTACAACCTTCCTGATCGACCGCCAGGGCCAGATCTGTCACAGATTCGTCGGGTTGACCGCGAAACGGGTATTAGAGGACGCGATTAAACCGCTTCTTGAAGGGAAAATATGATTTAAATCATTTTTCCGGTATTGCAAAATGATAGGGTATTGAAAGAATATAGCGAGTGATTATATATTGATGATCTCGTAACAAGTCGTCACTCCGGTGAAAACCGGAGTCCAGGGTATTTATAAGCATTTAAAAATACTGGATTCCGGCTTCCGCCGGAATGACGGAAAAAGGCATTTTCAGACTTTTTACGAGTTCATCATATTTAATTTTCGAATTTTCTTAAGGGGCTATGCACTTTACTCAACTGATAAACCGCCAACGTATTGAATTAATAAGATTTTGAGCTGTAAGTTTATCAGACTGGAATAGCTGAGAAAAGCTAAATATTTCATGGTGATAGCCAATTTTGGTTGAGCAAACTGCATACCCACTTTTTCTTATTCACATTTTTGGTTCCGGCTGTGCCGGGTTAGGGTGTTTAGTATTGAGAAGCTATGAGGAGGTTGAGGAGTTATGGCGGAAGGGAAACGAAAGATCGATAAAGAAATGAACATCGGGGAAGTCCTGGAGAAGTATCCCCAGGCCCGGAAGATTTTTCAGAAGCACTTTGGAAAAGGTTGCTTCAACTGTCCGGGTTCCCGTATGGAGACGATTTCTTTCGGAGCCCTGATGCACAGCAAGGATGCCAATGAGATTGTGAAAGATCTCAATGCCCAAATCAAACTTTAAAGGAGAGGGAAAGATGTCATACAAAATCACAGACGATTGCATCATGTGCGGAACCTGCAAGGAAGAATGCCCGGCCGATGCCATCAGCGAAGGTGATCCCAAATACCAGATCAACCCGGAATTGTGTACGGACTGCGCTGCCTGCGCCGATGTTTGTCCGGTGGAAGCCTGCGTCCCGGAATGAAAGAAGGGACCACGAAGATAAAGACCCGGTGCCAGGTGCGTTTAAATCTTGGGCGATTTTAAAAAGGAGAAATCCATGCGAGAGAAAGTGGAAAAAGTAATTGCGGAAATCCGCCCCTTTTTGCAGGCTGACGGCGGGAACATTGAATTGATCGACGTGCAGGAAGGGGTGGTCAAAGTGAAATTGATAGGGGCCTGCGGTTCCTGTCCCATGTCCCAGGTAACCCTGAAGCGGGGCGTAGAAGCTCGGCTCAAAGCCCAAATTCCGGAAGTGAAAGAGGTTGTGGCGGTTTAAATAATCCTTCCTACGGCCAGGCCTTCGGCCACAGCCTCCAGAGCCTTTCGGGGAGCTTTGGCATCCCCAATCAGGTGGATTTCGGGGACCCGCTCCTTGAGTTTTTCATACAGAGCGTTGACAGGCCTGGCCCCGGTGGCGATAACCACGGTATCTCCCGGGATAAGCATTTCAGTTCCTTCCCGATCAATTATCACACCCTCAGCAGTGATCTCCCTGGCAGTAGCGCTGGTCATGGTTTTGATGGAAAGGCGCGCGAGATCCTGGCGGATCGACCAGCGGGTGCTGGGGCCGATGTCCTCTCCGATTTTTTTCAGCATTTCCAGCACAGTGATCTTTTTTAATCCCCGGTAAAGGAGTGTGTTTAAAGTTTCAACTCTCTCGGCCTGGTTGAACATCAGGAAGTGCAGAGTTTCGGGGTCTAGCGTTCCTTTTCTGGCCAGGAAAAGGGCGGTTTCCAGGCCGACAGCTCCGCCGCCGATGATGATCACTTCTGATCCGGTGTCCACTTTGCCGGAAAGGACGTCCCAGGCCATAAGCACATTGGGCCGGTCCGCTCCTTTGATGTTGGGCGCCACAGCCTCCGCGCCGGTGGCTATGATGATCACGTCGGGTTTTTCCAATTCGACATTCAAGGGGGTGGCTTCGGTGCGGGTGCGCACAACCACGTTAAGTTTGGACAACTGCTTCTCAAGGTAGTTTACGAAAGTAAGGAATTCACCCCGACCCGGGGGGATGGCCGCCAGCGGGAGTTGTCCACCCAACCTTTCATTTTTTTCGTAAAGACAAACCTCATGGCCGCGCAGAGCAGCAACCCGGGCGGCTTCCATGCCCGCCGGCCCTCCGCCGATCACCATTATTTTTTTCTTGGGTTTGGCCGGCTCGATGGTCAGTTTAGCTTCCGCGCCCGCCCGGGCGTTGACCAGGCAGGTAACGGGCTGGCGATTAAAAAGGGTATCGAAGCAACCCTGGTTGCAGGCGATACAGCAGTTGATCTCCTGAAAACGCCCTGCCATGGCTTTATTGGGAAGTTCCGGATCTGCTATTAACCCGCGGGCAAAGCCGATTAGGTCGGCCTGTCCGTCGCGCAGGATCTGGTCGGCCAGGAAGGGGTCGTTGATCCGGTTGCAGGCCATTACCGGGATGGAGACAGCCTGCTTGATCCCCTGGGCCAGGTAGGTGAACCCGCCGCGGGGTAAACCCATGGTAATCTGGGGAACCCGGGTCTCATGCCAGCCGCCGGTGACATTGATCATGTCCACGCCGGCTTTCTCTAACTCCCGGCAAAAAATTTGGGCCTCCTTGTTCTCCAGACCACCTTCCATGAACTCGTTTCCGGCCACCCGGAAAATGAGCGGAAAATCCGGCCCCACCTCCCGGCGTATCTCCTTAGCTACTTCCAGGCCGAAGCGCATGCGGCTTTCATATTCTCCGCCGTATTCATCCTTGCGCTTGTTGACAATGGGTGAAAGAAACTGGCTGATGAGATAGCCGGCGGAAGCGATAACCTCGACGGCATCGAAGCCGGCTCGCTTGAGGCGCAAAGCCGCCAGGGCATAATTCCTCTGAACTTGTTTGATCTCCGGGATGCTCAGCTCCCGCGGCGTCTCCCCGGTGAATTTCGAGCGCACGGGCGAAGAAGAGACGGCTTGCCTGCCGCCCATGAGCAGGGAGTGGGAGTAGCGTCCGGCATGGTAAAGCTGGGCGGCAATCTTGGCGCCGCGAGCCTGGACAGCTTTAGCCAACTGGGAGAGTGCCGGGATAAATTTATCGTCGCGGACGCTGATCATATCCACGGCTCCGCTGAATTCATCGATGGTGCAGCCCCCGATGATGATCATGGCCACTCCCCCGCTGGCGCGCTCGACATAATAGTCGGTGTGGTGAGGAAGAAGCATTCCGTCCCAGGAGGGAAGAAAATGCATGGCCGGCATAACGATCCGGTTTTTCAGTGCCATCCGGTTGATTTGGATGGGGGTGAAGAGCATCTTTAACATTTCAAACTCCCGCAAGATTTTTTTGGCGTATTGAAGAGCTTAGGGCAGGCGCAAAGCTTTTTTACCGGCCTGGATGATTTTAGCGATCTCCATGCCCTGCTGCACAGCTTCTTTGGCTGAATATAGGCCGAATTCATCCTGCAAAACCATGTGCCGGACGCCTTTGGTTGTCTTTCCTTTCCCGTCGAGGCTGGAAAGGACCAGGCCGCCGCGGCCTACGGGGATCATATTGAAAAGGGCAAAAGTGCTGTTCAGGATGCTTAAGGTTGTTTCCAGCCCGCCATGGCGGAGGAAGGCCACAATAAGTGATATTCCCACTTTATCTTTTAGCTTCCTCCGGTGCACATTGCCATAGACAAAAACGCGCATGCGGTCAATCATGTTGGCCATGAGGCCGGACATCCGTCCTATGTGAACCGGGGTAGCCAGAATAACGACATCGGCCCTGATGAGTGCAGGATAGATCGCTTCCATTCCGTCGGAGAGGGCGCAGAATTTTTCCGGGCTCTGATGCTTCAGACACCAGTTACAGTGCTTACAGCCGGCGATGGCCAGTCCGGAAAGGTTGAAGACGGCGCTTTGGACTTCAGGGTCGGCAGAGGTAGCAGCAAGCGCCTCCTTGAGGAGGGCTTCGGTATTGCCATCCTTGACCGGGCTCCCGGAAATTGCCAGAACATGTATCATAAAAAAACCTCCTTCATCAGCCCGGCGAGACCCTATCATGGAAACAAAATGGAATCAAGTTTGATGGTTTCGTAAAAAGTCCATCTGCGGCGTTGCGCTTCACCTTCGTCGTTG
>JASEHN010000220.1 GCA_030018715.1 Thermodesulfobacteriota bacterium
AGTTCTTTTAATTCATCGAAGCAAGCTTCGGGGAATTGAACCCGGAGAGATTAAGCAAAGAGAATAAAAACCGATAAAGCCAAACTCCGAGCAATCGGAGGACGGAAAGCCGCGGATCCCAGAAGAAACCAATATCTGGTTTCTTACCTTTAGGGTATTAGCAATAAACTAAAGGTGATCTTTGGTGGATTTGCAACTGCAAATCCCAGGGACAGCCGGGTTGCCGAAATTAAAAATAGGATACCGGACTAACCGTGGTTTTGCTTTTAAAGATGACTTTCCCGCCGAATATAAAATACCAGGATAGATTTTTTAAAGCCTACAAAGAGGCGAGGCAAAACAATAGAGGTTTGTGGAGTAGATACTGATTAATAATTACCCGAGCATCCAACTGGTTCGAACCCCAGACAAAGATCGGCCTAAACCGGCTGAGGGCGCTGATAATCCGCAGGTCAAGAGAGGGACTCGGATTTCCTCAAAGGTTTCTTAGGCTCAAACATTTTGGCACAATAAGGGCATATAATCCAGGATGGCTGTCTGGCCTTGCCGCAGGACAGACAAGTCTCGGCGCTGGGGGAGCCGCAGTTAGGGCATTCTTTACTATCGGGTGTAATTGGTTGCAAACACGACGGGCATACACCCTCATAAACCTTATCTTCTCTGGATAGATAAACCACCCTGCTCAGCTCTTCCAGTGTGGTAGTGCCCTCGATCACCTTCCTCAATCCGTCCATCAGCATAGAGGTCATTCCGGCCTCGGCCGCAGCTTTGCCCAAATCCTGCTCGGAGGCATCTTGGGCGATCATATCCCGAATTTTACTGTTTATAGCCAACACCTCAAATATCCCCACTCTTCCGGCGTACCCAATTCCATTGCAGCTCTTGCAACCGCGCCCCCGGTAGAGTTGAATATTATCGGAGGCGCTCATCCCCATTCGTTTCAGTTCATCAGATGTTGGGGTATAGGCTTCCTTGCACTGGGGGCAGATCTTCCTTAAGAGTCTCTGGGCCACAATTCCGTTCAACGCCGAGGCCACCAGATAAGAAGGAATTCCTAAATTTTTCAGCCGGATAACGGAAGAAACCGCATCATTGGTATGGAGGGTGGAAAAAACAAGATGTCCGGTCATGGAAGCCTGATGGGCAATGATGGCCGTCTCAGTGTCCCTCATTTCACCCACCAGGATTACGTCAGGGTCCTGCCGTAACACCGACCGCAGAGTGTAAGAAAAGGTAAGGCCGGTCTTCTCGTTTATATTGACCTGGTTGACCCCTTTTAGTTCGTATTCGATAGGATCTTCTATGGTGATTATATTGATTTCTTCCCTCTTTATATGTTCAATCATGGCGTAAAGGGTGGAGGTTTTCCCGGAGCCTGTAGGTCCTGTTACCAGGACCACTCCCTGGGGCCTTCCGATTATGTCCACAATCACATCCAGGTCATGCTGGAGAAGACCGATGTTTGTCAGGCTGATCATCGCTGTTTTCGGGTCGAGCATTCTCATCACCACCGTCTCCCCGTAATGGGTCGGCAGCGTTGAAATTCTTAAATCCACATTATTATCCCCCAGCCTGACCTTAATCCTGCCATCCTGGGAAATCCTTCTTTCGACGATGTCCATTTTGGCCATTAATTTGATCCGGGAAACTACAGATCCCTGAACCCATTTGGGTAGCTGCATGGCCTCTCTCATCAGGCCGTCCACCCGGATCCTCACTTTTACCCATTTTTCCTGGGGCTCCAGGTGGATATCGCTGGCTCTGCTTTCTGCGCCATGGACAATCATGGAATCCACAATCTTGATAATGGGGGGAGCGGAACTCTTTTTGACCTGCTCGGAGATGTCCCTTTCCGAATTGCCCTCATGGAGAACCTCAACATACTTATCCGACTTAAGCTTCAGGTCAACGATGAGATCCTCGATCGGCTGGCTGAGATGATAATGGATGCGAATAGCATTGGCGATATCAGAAGGGGTGGCCACGCAGGGCTTGATTTTCAGCCCGGCAGAAAAACTGACATCGCTGATGGCGTTCAGGTTCAAGGGATCGGCCATGGCTACGACAAAAATTTTTCCTTCGAAGTAAAGGGGAATCAGCAGATATTTCTTGGCCAGCTTTTCGTTTATAAGCTTGATGGCTTCCGGGTCGATGGTCGCGGCAGAAATGTCCACAAAAGGGATATTCAATTGAAAGGCAAGCGTCTGGGCAATGTCTATTTCCGTGGCATACCCTTTTTTCACCAGAATACTTCCGATGCGGGTGCCGCTGCTTTTTTTGCCTTCCTGCAGGACTTCCTCCAGTTGAGCATCGGAGATCAGCCCTGCCTCAACCAGAAGTTCTCCTATTTTTTTTACGGTCATACGCTATCTCCCTGCCGAAAAAACCTTTCAATCCTTCAGGAAATGATCCCTGAAATTCAATAATACCATGTTGCTGGAAGAAACGGTTAAACGAATTTGCCGGGGGAAAAGGGTATATGGGAAAATGGAATCGTTTTAAACCTTTTCCATTTTTTCAGCGATTACCCTTTTAAATGCTTCTACCACGTGGGGATCAAATTGCGTCCCCGCTTTGGCCGTAAGTTCCTCTAAGGCCTCCCAGGGAGGCATACCTTTGCGGTAGGGGCGATCGGTTACCATGGCATCAAAAGAATCTGCCACTGCCACAATCCGGGCACCCAAGGGAATCTTGGTTTTTTCATCGGCCTTTGCCTTGAAATCACTCATGAAATACTTGTGGTGGGCGAGGACAATGGGTACCACTTCCTTGAGTACAGCCCCAACCGAGGAAAGGATATTTCCCCCTTTGGCAACGTGTGTATCTATTAACGCCCGCTCTTCCGGACTTAAATCTGCGGCTTTACGGAGGACCTCGCCGCTGATTTCAATCTTACCGATGTCATGGAGCAATCCGGCTGCGCGAATGTTTTCCACTTCCACCTTTTGCAGCCCCATAGCTATAGCTATCTCCTGAGAAAGTTCGGAGACCCTGAGGGAGTGGCCTTTAGTGTACCGGTCCGTGGATTCAAGATATTTCGACAAAATCTCCAGGATGCCGATGTAGGCTTTTCTCAGGTCTAACATACGACGTTCGCTCAATTCATAGAGAGTTCCCACCACGATGCTGGCCAGAATGAGAAATCCAGCCCATGAGGAAAGCAGGGCATAGTCATGTAAAATTTGCCGGCTTCCGAAAAAGCGTTCGGGGAAAATCAGGGCAAAGAGCAGCACGGCCAGAATCGAAAGAACGGCAGTCAGTAGCCCCATGCGCCGTCCCAGTAAATAGCTGGCCACCAGGACAGGAAGATAATAGAAGTTAAGAATGATGGATTTTTCTTCGATGAAATAGGTCCCGAAGAAGGCTATCAGGAGAATGTGTCCAACTAGAATTTTTTCAAAATACTTTAAAATAAATTGTTTAAATTCTTCCACATTCATTCCCCTCCTGTTCCTTCTCCACCCTCATAAAATTCCTCTCTACCTCCCCATCCAGCCGCCATCCACCGTAAAAATGGCGCCATGCACATAATTGGCTGCTTCGGAACTGAGGAAAACAATGACCCCTTTCAGGTCGTCTGGTGTTCCCCAACGCCCGGCGGGAATTCTCGCCAGGATCTGTTCATTCCGCACCGGATCGGACCGCAGCGCTGTTGTGTTGTCTGTGGCGATATAACCCGGAGCGATGGCATTGACGTTGACGCCTTTGCCGGCCCATTCATTCGCCAGGGCCATGGTCAGTTGCCCAACCCCTCCCTTGCTGGCCGCGTAGCCCGGAACCGTGATTCCTCCCTGAAAGGTTAATAGAGAAGCGGTGAAGATAATCTTGCCCTTGCCCCGTGCCACCATGTCTTTGCCAAGCTCGCGGGCCAGGATGAATTGGGCGTTGAGGTTTACCTCGATAACCCTGTCCCAGTAATCATCAGGATGTTCCGCTGCCGGCTTGCGTAAAATTATGCCGGCGTTGTTGACCAGGATGTCCAGGCGGGGAATATTTTTTTTAACCTGTTCGATAAAGGCATAGACTGCCTTTCGGTCAGCAAAATCACAGGCATACCCTTTGAACTTGCGCCCCCGGGCAATCACGTCCTTCTCTACCTCGCTCCCAGAGGGCTCCAGGGATGTGCTCACTCCGACAATATCCGCCCCGGCTTCGGCCAGAGCCTGGGCAAAGGCCCGGCCAATGCCCCGCCGGCAACCCGTCACCAGGGCAACCTTGCCGTCCAATCGGAATTGGTTCAGAATATCCATTTTTTACTCTCCTCGCGTATCAATCAGGACCTTCATCAGGTCCGTGCTGGCTTCGATCTGCTCAAATACCGTTTGCAAATCTGCCAAAGGCCGCCGGTCGCTGATCAAGCGCCTAAGCGGCAGGGTTCCGCGGGCTGCCAGGGAAATGGCTTCGTCAAAGTCTTCGGGTTCATACACCCGCGCTCCGCAAAGATGCAATTCCCGCCAGAAAAAACGGAAAAGGTCAACTTTGGGCATTTCCGCGAAAATCGCCACAATGACAATCCGGCCGCGGGCCCGGACCAGTTGAGTCATGGTGGCAGCGCCGGCCGCGGACCCGGACACTTCAAAAACCACATCTGCGCCTGCCCCGTCGCTCCGCTTCCCCACCAAATCGGCCAGATCTGTCTCCTTAGGATTGACCGCCTCCAGCCCGAACTCGCGCGCCAGCTTCAACCGAAACGGATTCACCTCCGAGATTAACACCCGCGCCCCGATCTGCGCAGCGACTAAAGCGATCAACAGGCCAATGGGTCCGCCACCGATAACCACAACCTCCTCGCCGCTTTTTACCATGCCCAGTCGCACATCATGGCAGGCTACTGCGATTGGTTCAATTAAGGCCGCCTGGTCCAGAGAAAAGCCTGGAGGAAGCCGGTGAAGGGTGTGGGCTGGCGCTGTCCAGGAACTCTGAAAGGCGCCGGGGGTGTCAATTCCCAGGAATTTGAGGTTGTAGCAGATGTGGGCATGTCCGGCGCAACAGGCCGGGCAGGTTCCGCAGGAGGCCAGGGGGCGCACGACCACCCGTTCTCCTGCTGCCCAACCCTTGACGTTCGCGCCCACTTCGGCAATCTCACCGGCCATTTCATGACCGATGACTTGCGGTATGGCAACCCGTTTATCCATACCCCCCCTGAAAATATGCAGATCCGTTCCGCACACCCCGCAATAGGCCACATTGAGCCGGACTTCATCTGGCCCGGGTGGGCGCCGGATCGATTCGCCAATCTTGATGGTTCTATTCCCGTGATAATAAGCAGCTTTCATGGATCCTCCCCAATGGTTCGAAAAAATTTAATAGGACGCAGATTTACGCAGATAACCGCAGATAATTATTTTCTTTTTATTTTATCCTGATAATCTGTGTACATCCGTGTCCAAAAAGGAAATTCCTATGCAATAAATTTAAACAGTCGCTTTAGAAAACGCTTGCACAATCGTCAAAGCCTCTTAGAAGAACACACCCCACTTTTCTTTAAATAACTCTTGACATAGTTAGGGCACGCCATCAAGAAGATTATAAATATACTTATCCCTCCGGACAAGACTTTTTTTAAGATAAATTG
>JASEHN010000221.1 GCA_030018715.1 Thermodesulfobacteriota bacterium
GGGCATCGATGCGTCCTGGGCGTAATACTGCTGGATAAAGGCGGAGAGGGCTTCTCCAGCGGGCAGGTTCAGACGGGAAAAATGAAATGATTTGTTCCCGATCAGCAAGCCCCGGCGGCAAAAGAGAACCTGAAATTCCCAGGCGTTTCCCTGGCGGTGGAAGGCGAACACATCCTGATCGGTCCAGGCCTGGGAGACGGCTTTCTGTTTCTCCAGGGTTTGTTCGACGGAAAGGATCTGGTCGCGAATACGGGCGGCTTCCTCGAAATGCAAGGCTTCCGCAGCCGCCATCATTCTGGCGCGTAAAAGTTTGACTAACTGGGAGTTCTTGCCTTCGAGGAAGAGAAGGACTTCCTGGACCAGGTCCGCGTATTTCTCCTGGGAGATAAACCCGCAGCAAGGTCCCAGGCATTTTTTTATCTGGAAATTCAGACAGGGACGGGAACGGTTGCGGAAGCTGGTCTCACGGCAGGTGCGCAAAGGGAACATTACCTGCATGAGTCTAAGGGTTTCTTTGACCGCAGCGCTGGAGGAAAAGGGGCCGAAATAACGGGCTCCATCCCGCTTCACTTTCCGCACTAAAGAGAGCCTGGGAAATTCTTCAGTGAGGCTGAACTTGAGGCTGAAAAAAGTCTTGTCATCTTTAAAATTGATATTGTAGCGGGGCCTGTGTTTCTTGATCAGAGTGTTTTCCAGGACCAGGGCTTCTTTCTCTGTATCGGTGATCAGCGTTTCCACTTGATGAACTTTGGGCATAAGGAAGCGCAAAGAGTAACGGGCATCTCCGGACTTGCCGAAGTACGTCCTCACCCGGTTGCGCAGGTTTTTGGCCTTGCCTACATAAATGACATTTCCTTCTTTGTCTTTCATCAGGTAAACGCCAGGACTTGGGGGCAGGCTCTGGATATGTTCTTCTAAAGACGTAAGTTCCATAACAATAATTTTAGATTTCAGGTTTGAGATTTCAGATTTCAAATCTTCACTCATCAGTTGCATAAATTGATACGGATGAACCATGAGAATCGTTTGTAGTATTGCATTGGCGGTTCATGAGCATGCGTTCACTGGATATCACTACCAGAGAAGTTTAGCTTCTGTCATTCCGGGCTTGACCCGGAATCCAGTCTTTCGTTCTGGATTCCCGCTTTCGCGGGAATGACGAACCTGCGATATGCGAATATTTAGGCAACGTTTAGGTTCACTCTGATATCTGATCTCTTATATCTTCAATCTGCAATCTATCTATATTCCATCTCCCTTTCTTCCAGTAATTTTATCCGGTCCCGCAGGCCCGCTGCCTTTTCAAAATCAAGCTTGGCTGCGGCTTCGCGCATCTCTTTTTTCAGGCGGGACACCAGTTTGGGAATCTCAAAGAGGGAGACATAATCCCCGGGCTGCTCGGCAGTTAGGGAAACAGTAACATAGTCGGCCTCGTAGATGGATTGCAAGATATCCGGGATGGCCTTCTTGATGGTCTCGGGCGTGATCCGATGCTTGCGGTTATAGGCATCCTGGATTTTCCGCCGCCGGAAAGTTTCCTCGATGGCCCTCCTCATTGAATTCGTGACCTGGTCGGCATAGAGAATCACCTGCCCGGAGACATTCCGGGCAGTCCTCCCGAAGGTCTGGATAAGGGAACTTTCAGAACGCAAAAAGCCTTCTTTATCAGCGTCCAGAATAGCTACCAGGGAGACTTCTGGCAGGTCCAGCCCTTCCCGCAGCAGATTGATGCCGATGAGGACGTCGAATTTTCCCAGGCGCAGGTCGCGGATAATCTCCATCCGTTCCAGGGTGTGCACGTCGGAATGCAAATACTTGACCTTTAAGCCGAGTTCGGCATAGTACGAAGTGAGGTCTTCGGCCATCCGCTTGGTCAGGGTGGTAACCAAAACGCGCTCTCCTCTGGCCGCGCGGGCGCGGATCTCGCCCAGGAGATCATCCACCTGATAGCGGGCCGGTTTAACTTCCACCTGGGGGTCTATAAGTCCTGTGGGACGGATAATCTGTTCAACGATGCGGCCCTGCGCCTTCTCAAGTTCGTAACCTGCCGGTGTAGCCGAAACATAGATCACCTGGGGCACGCGGGGTTGGAATTCTGCAAAAGAAAGGGGGCGGTTATCCAGGGCCGAGGGCAGGCGGAACCCGTAATCCACCAGGGTCTCCTTGCGCGTGCGGTCACCCCAGTACATGCCATTGAGCTGCGGGACAGTGATGTGACTCTCATCGATGAAAACCAGGATGTCTTTGGGAAAATAGTCCAGAAGCGTGTATGGGGGCTCTCCTGGTTTCCGCCCATCCAGGTGCCGGGAATAATTCTCAATCCCCGTGCAGTAACCCATCTCCTGGAGCATCTCGATGTCAAAGTTGGTGCGCTGTTCCAGCCTCTGGGCTTCCAGGAGCTTCCTCTGGGGAAGTAGCTGTTCCAGGCGCTCGGCCAGCTCCTGCCGGATGGACTGGATGGACTGGCGCAACTGGTCCTGCGGGGTGACATAGTGGCTTCCGGGAAAGATGTGCACATGCCGCAGCTTGCGCAGAACTTTTCCTCGCAGCGGGTCGATCTCCGAGATGGACTCCACCAGGTCCCCGAAAAATTCTACCCGGATGGCCTTGTCCTCTTCGTAGGCCGGAAAGATTTCCAGCACGTCGCCGCGCACGCGGAAGGTGCCGCGGTGAAAGTCATAATCGTTACGCTGGTACTGGATTTCCACCAGACGGGCCAGGACATCATCCCGGGAGACTTCCTTTTGATCTTCCACCAGGACGATCATCCCCTGGTAGGCTTCTGGCGAGCCTAATCCGTAGATGCAGGATACCGAAGCCACCACAATGACATCCCGCCGGGTAAGGACGGAGTGTGTGGCTGAATGCCGCATCTTGTCGATCAGATCATTAATGGAGGCATCCTTCTCGATGTAGGTGTCGGTTGTGGGGAGGTAGGCTTCCGGCTGGTAGTAATCGTAGTAGCTGACGAAGTATTCCACGGCGTTCTCAGGGAAAAGAACGCGAAACTCCTGGAAGAGTTGGGCCGCCAGTGTTTTGTTGGGGGCGATGACCAGCGTGGGTTTCTGGACATGCTCGATGACATTGGCCATGGTGAAAGTTTTGCCGGAGCCGGTAACGCCGAGAAGAACTTGATGGGGCAGACCCTGATTCACGCCCTGGATGATCTTCTTGATAGCCTGGGGCTGGTCGCCTTTGGGTGTAAATTCACAGATGATCTTGAAATCGGGCATAGATTATTTTTTACAGCAAAAATAAAAGGGGTTCAAGACTTCGGGCCACTCGCTACCCTTGATCCAGAAGACGCTGGCAGCAATGCAGGCCCAAGAGGACTTTGGACGGTTCGCTCCAAACCCGCAGCTTGACCTCGACGGGGCCGGGAATTTTAAGAAGGCTGGGGAATGCCCTGTGTCCGGCGATGCCCCAACCACAGCAACGCTGCCGGAAAAAAAGAGCTTATGGAGGTTCGCATTCTGAGAATTGGGCGAAAGGGGGGTGGAAATCCTCATTTTTCCTTTGGAGCAGCAGCCAATTCCTGGGCTCGTTTGCGGAATTTTTCGGCCTCTTCAGGTTTTCCTGAAGTTTCGTAGATGGCCGCAATTTTAGAAAGGTCCTGGAGGATCCGTTCTTTCCAGCCGAGATACTCATTCACCCGCCAGGCCCGCAGGTAATGATCCAGAGCCTTCTCCCGTTCTCCCATGGCCTCATACAATCTTCCCAGGTTGGCCAGGTCTGTGGAGATGCCCATGGAGTTTTCCACCTTTTTATCCATTTCCAGAGCGCCTTGAAATGCCTCGAGGGCTTTTGGCCAGTCTTTCCGTGATTCATAGAGGGCTCCGAGGTTGGCCAGGTTGTCAGCGATTCCCAGGAAATTTCCGATTCCTTCATTGATTTTTTTAGCCCGGAGATAGCAATCCAGAGCCTGATTATCCTGCCCCAGTCCCCGGTAGGCCAGCCCCATGTTATTCCAGCGTATGGCCTGACCTTGGACTTTCCCCTTTTTCTCCTCGATAGCCAGTGATTTCTGAAAAAATTCCAGAGCCGCCTGGGGCTTCCCCAGAGATAGGGTGGCCATGCCGATATGATTCAGGTTCAATGATTGGCCTTCTTCATTCCCCATCCCGGAGTTGATGGCAAAAGCCCGCTGGTAGAAATCGAGCGCTCGAAGGTGCTCTCCGGTTGACTGGTAGACTGTGCCCAGATTATTAAGACTGAGGGCGACGCCTTCGCGGTGGTCTATGGACTCGTACGCTTGCAGGGCTTTCTGGAAGAAACTTATGGCCCTTTCGTATTGTCCTTGATGGAAATGCTCTGCTCCCTTGCGATCAAGCTCGATGGCCCGCGCCCTCTGTTGGGGAATCGGCTGCCGGCTGGCGCAACCGCTCACAAACAACAGTAGAATCATGTTGAGCAAAATTATTATGCGGAAAGCAGAAGCGATTCTTTTTCGATCCATAATCCTGGTCCGGGGAATTCATCAAGAACTTGATTAGACTATGTTTGCCAGTGTAGCAAGGAGGAAAAAAATAATCAAGCTGCCCGGCGGCTAACCGTCGATCACTTTATTCTTAAGATCATGTGGACAATCTCATTCATGCCCAGGCTCAGGCCGGAGGCCGCCCGCCTGAGCCACAATAAAGGTTGAAAAATAAAAGCGATCGACGGTCAGGCCCGGCGGGCCTAATAGGTTGAAGCAACATCCCTTTGTTGCCCATTATAGATGGGCAACAGGAGATCTGCCGAAAATCTCCGGGATGACCCAAACCACAACGGAAATTTTCGAAACAAAACAAATGGATGCTTTATAGGACGGTCAATCTTTGGGATGGAAGGTGGCTCTGCCTACGGGAAAAGCAGGGGAGGCTCCCATGAGCGTGGCCAGGAAATCAAAGAGAGTTTTAAAAAAACGTGTTGGAAAAGAGGCGGAAGGGAGATTCTCTAATTTTTCATTCAGCGCCTGGGTTCTTTTAGCCTCCATCTGGTTTTGGTAGGCGGCGATGACATCGGTTGGATCCAGGTGGATGAACTTGGCATAGTTGCGCAGAAAGCCGCGGATAAAAGCTTCCGCCGGCAGAAGATGGAATTCGTCTTTTTCTAAGGCTTGCAGAGTTGAAAGCCTAATCCGTGTGATGCTGGCCACGGATTCAAGGGAAATTCTCTTTGCTTCCCTCTGACTCTTAAGGTATTGACCGACTGTTAACCTTCCTTCTTTCATACCTTCCTCCGCTTGCGTAATTAAATTAGCCACAGAGGACACAGAGATCACAGAGTTTTTAAAACCATGTTTAAGCAAAAATTAAGGATAAGTGTCAAGTCTCTAAAGTGATCCCGCTGGATTCTGGGCTAAAGTTAAACAAGGAATTTCCTATACAATCAAGTTTAACAGTTGATGGCTCACCTTTTTCTGCATAAAACGGGCCAGCGTTGTTATTAAGATTAGATGAAAACGTGTTTTTAAAATTTAATTTTGATGGCCTCGTAAAAAGTCGTCCCTCCGGTGAAAACCGGAGTCCAGAGGTTTGATAACTCCTTGAAATAACTGGATTC
>JASEHN010000222.1 GCA_030018715.1 Thermodesulfobacteriota bacterium
GTAGGGGCACGCTGCAGCGTGCCCCTACTACATGAAGGATTGAATCCATGTCCATGATTCTTCAGGCTGAAGATTTAAGCAAAAATTTCGGCGGCCTCATTGCCGTAAACCAAGTGAATTTCCAGGTTCAGCCGGGGGAGACGGTGGGTATCATCGGCCCCAACGGATCTGGCAAGACGACTTTCTTTAACCTTCTTTCCGGGTTTTTCCCCCCCACAGCGGGACGGATCATATTCTTCGGGAAGGATATTTCCCGCCTGACAGCCAACCGGAGGGTGATGCAGGGAATGGTCAGGACCTTCCAGCTGGTTTCGGTCTTCAATTCCATGACCGTCTGGGAAAACCTGGTCCTTTCCAGCATTCGCTTCCATAAAAACCATACCTCCTTTAGCAAATTTCTATTGTCGCCGGCTAACAACGACGCTATCAGAATGAATTGCTTCCAGGCGATGAGAACGGTAGGCCTGGAAAGCAAAGCCACGACCCAGACCGCCGAGCTTTCCTATGGGTCCAAGAGGATGTTAGAAATTGCCATTGCCCTTTCCCTGAATCCCCGGCTTCTCTTGCTGGATGAACCCCTGTCGGGGCTGAGTGATCTGGAAATCAAAGACGTTCTTAGCATTCTCAACCGGATCAAGAAGAACCTGACCCTGGTCATCATCGAGCATAAACTATCCAAGATCGTAGATTTAGTGGACCGCCTGGGCGTCATGAATGAGGGGAAATTCATTTGTGAGGGAAAACCCGACCTGGTGCTGAGCGATAAAGCGGTGAGAGAGTGTTACTGGGGAAAAGGAAAAGCAGAAAGAGAAGGATATGTTCGAAGTTAAACATTTAGATGTAGCCTATGGCCATGCCCTGGTGCTGCATGACGTTTCCTTCAACATCCGGAAGGGACAGATGGCCTTCTTTATCGGACGCAACGGGGCGGGGAAGACCACTCTCCTAAAAACCATCATGGGTTTGATGAAGCCCCGGAAAGGCTCCATCACTTACCAGGGAAAGGAAGTCTCGGGGGCCCCTCCGGAGGAGCTTTATTCGCAAGGGTTGCGGTACGTCGCCCAGGAAAAGAAAGTCTTCGGAAACCTCACGGTTAAGGAGAATATCGAGATCGCCGCCTATGCCAGCGGGGAGCCACTGGACCGGGCCCTGGAGAAGGTGACCGCCATCTACCCCAAGCTGGAAAACTTCATGAAACTGAAGGCCGGCCAGTTAAGCGGGGGGCAGAGACAGATCTTGCTGGTGGGGCGAGCCTTGGTGGGAGCCCCCAAACTCCTCTTGATCGACGAACCGACTCAAGGGTTGGCCGCCGTGGTTATTGAAGATATAGCAACGATCCTGAAAAACCTGAAAGATCAAGTTTCAGCCGTCATTGTCGAGCAAAATCTGGCCATCGTAAAAGAGCTGGCAGACTGTGTATTCATTTTAAAAGAAGGAAAAATTGCCAGGGAAATTGTCGAAAAAACGGAGATCGCGGACACGCAGGGGTTAGAAGAGTATCTCTAAGGATTGAGATCATTTTGAGGCGTGAAGGTTCAAGAAGGAGGAAACTTTGAAACCCGGGACCGCTCCAGGCCCTTTAATTACGGCTGAGGAAACCAGCCATCCAAAACCCAGGCTGGCAGGATTTGATGTTTTGATCATTGCGGGGGCTTTCCTGTTGCTGGCTGCCATCTTCTCCACTCACCGGGTGACGGATTTCATGATCTTTTGCATCTTTGCCATGTCCTTCGACCTGATTTATGGATACATGGGGCGCCTTTCTTTCGGCCATCTGCTCTTTCTGGGGACGGGGGCCTATGGTTCCGGGCTTTTCCTCAAGTATTTCTATGGAAACCCCCTTCTGGCCATGCTGGTGGGGATCGCGGCGGCCGCGTTACTGGGGATGTTGATCGGCGCCATCGTGGTCCGGGCGACCGGGGCCTGTTTTGCCTTGATGAATTTGGCTTTCAATTACATCGGTTTTTTCCTCGTTCTCTCTCCCCTTCGAGGAATCACCAACGGAGAAGACGGGTTCGGAATCCACGCCCTGAGTGTCGGGTTCTTCAATCCTGCCAGCAAGATTAGTATGTTCCTTTTCGTCCTCTTATGTCTGCTCTTGGTTTTTTACCTCCTCAAACGCCTGACTTCTTCCCCCTACGGAATCATGATCCGGTCGATCAAAGAAGACGAAACCCGGGTGAAGTTCCTGGGGTATAACACCTATTTTTATAAATGGCTTACTTTCGTGATAGCCGGCTCCATGGCGGGCTTAGCCGGCACCCTAACGGCTTTGAATTACAAATATGTCAATCCCAACGTGATGGATGTGCACGGGAACGTAGGGGTGGTCTTCGCCTGCCTGATCGGCGGAGCGGGAAGACTATATGGATCGATCGTGGGCGGGGTGGTTTACATGCTGATCAGCAATTTTTTACCCATATATATTCATCGCTGGGAGATGTTCCTGGGTATTTCGTTACTCATCATTGTATTTAAGTTCCGCAAGGGAATTTGGGGATACATTCAGGAAATGGAGGAAGTCCGGAAAAGACAAAAGGTGGTGCCCGAAATAGCAGGGAAGGGAGTGGCGCAAAGATGACTTTAACAATTTTATACGGATTTACCATTGGGGCCATTCTTTATTTTATCTCCATCGGCCTCTCGCTCACCTTTGGAACGATGCGCGTGATCAATTTTGCCCATACCCTGACCTACTGTATCGGGGTGTACATGCTCATTACCTTTATTTCCCTCTTCAAAGGTAATTTTCTGCCTTCCGCCATCCTGGCCATCCTCGTGGTCATTCCCATCAGTTACCTTATTGAAAGATTTATCATCCGCAGGCTCTACGGGGAATCCCTCGATTATACTTTCATCGCCACTTTTGCCATTACCCTCATCGGGGTGGATAGCATAAAATGGATATGGGGGGTAAACCCGCTGCCTTTGAGCGACCCCATCGGAACCCAATTAAATCTCTGGGATTTTACCTTTCCGGTGTACCGGGTGATGATCGTGGCCATTGCCATCGTCCTTTTTTTCGCCCTCGAATTATTTTTTAAGAAGACCATCGTGGGGAAAATCGTAGTGGCGGCCCTGGAGGACAAAGACGGGGTAAGATGCCTGGGAGTGAAAGTGGAAAGGCATTTTTTAATTGTTTTTATCCTGGGAAGCGCCCTGGCCGGATTGGGAGGGGTGCTCTATGCGCCCATCAGTTCCGTCCACCCCTACATGGGGCTTGGGATCCTCCTGCTCTGCTTTGCCGTGGTGATCGTGGGAGGAATGGGAAACTTAAGGGGAACATTTGTTTCGGCCTTTTCGCTGGGGATGGTCATGGCCATTACGGCCAGGTACTGGTCCCAGGGGGCTGAAGTCATGGTGTTCATCGTGATGGCCGTTGTCCTTATGTTCCGGCCGATTGATATATAAGACTTTCAAATTCGAAATTCGAAGCACGAAATCCGAAACAAATTCGAAATCCGAAATACAAATGACCGAAACAAAAAAGAATTATGTAGGGGCGCACTGCCGTGCGCCCATTTTTGAGTTTGGAATTTTGGTCATGTGAATTTGTTTCGAGTTTCGTGCTTCGGATTTCGAATTTGAAGGGAAATCGATCAAAGAATACCAGTTCTATGTGGGCTCTATCCCGGCCATAGGACGAAAGGAGTTTTTTATGAAGGGTGTATGGGGAAAAGTGTTGAAAGTCGACCTGACCAACGGGACCTGCAAAGCGGAGACTTTGCCGGATAAAGTTTATGAGTACTTCCTGGGGGGCGCCGGTTTAGCCGCTTATTTTATGTGGAAAGAGTCTCCGGCCGGAACCACGGCCTTTAACCCGGCCAACCGGCTCACCTTCGCCGGCGGACCCATGACCGGGATCAAACAGAGCGGGGCTGCTAAGTGGACGGCCGGGGCCATCTCGCCTTCCATCAACCTGAATGCGGATTCGGCGGCCACGGCCAGCTTCGGCATCGAGATGAAGGAGACCGGTTACGATGCCATCGTGGTCTATGGGAGGGCGGCCAAGCCGGTCTATATCGTCGTCGATGAAGGAAAAGCCAAGATCAAGGATGCCAAAAAGTTCTGGGGTAAAGATGCCTATGAGACCGAGGACGGCATCAAGGAGGCGGAAGGGAACGATTTCGAGGTGGTGACCATCGGCCAGGCGGGAGAAAGACTCGTCCGGTACGCCAACATCCAGACGAGGAAGAAATCCTTCCTGGGCCGCAGCGGCCTGGGCGCGGTCATGGGCTCCAAGTTGCTCAAGGGCATTGCGGTCCGGGGAAGCCAGGCCTGCGAGATCTATGACCCGAAGGAGGCCGACCGGCTCAACAAGGAGATCAACAAGAGAATGGCCGAGCTGGACGCCATGAAACCGGAGTGGCTGCAGATCAAGCGTGTGGGCACGGCCATGGCCACCGAGCTCTTCGCCCCCCAAGGAAACCTGCCCATCAAGAATTACCAGCTGGCCGACTTCCCCAGCGGCGTGAAGGCTTTTCATGCTTCGAACTATGCCAAAGAATTAAATGCCAAGCCCTGGCCCTGCAAGTACTGCGTAATCCAGTGCCATAACCTCTGTGAAGTAAAAGGGGGGCCCTATGCCTACAAAGGAAAAGGCCCGGAGTACGAGTCTTTCGCCATGGTGGGCTTCAATACCATGGTTGATGACATCAAGGCCGTGGCCTACGCCTGCGAGCTGGCCAATCTTTATTCCATGGACACGATCTCCCTGGGGGTAGTCATTGCCTGGGCCATGGAATGTTATGAAAAAGGAGTCATCACCCAGAAAGATACCTACGGCCTGGACCTGAAGTGGGGCAATGCCGAGGCCGTGGTGGAGTTGACCAAGAAGATCGGGGAGCGGGCCGACGGCCTGGGCTACCTGCTGGGGGAAGGCTGCAAGATCGCTGCTGAAGTCCTGGGCAAGGGCTCCGAGGCCTGGGCGGTCCAGATGAAAGGGCAGGAAATCGCCGCCCACAACTGGCGGGCCCAGTATATCTCCGCCCTCAACTACTGCACGGGGGTTGCCGCCGGCCCCAACCATGAGAGGGGCAACTCCCAGCACATCTGGGTCGGCCACATCAGGCTGCCTGAGTGGGGGATCGGCGAGGTGGAAAACGAAGAACGATGGTCCTGGGATAAAGCGGCCGAACGCAACGCCAAGTTCCATGACTACTGCAATATCATCAACTCCGCCTGTCACTGCAAGTTCCATGAATTCAGGGGTTACACCCTGACGGACATGGTCAAGACCATCAATGCGGCCACGGGATGGGGCTGGAATATCGATGACCTGCGCCGCTGCGGCGAGCGGATCACGACCCTGCAGAAGATCCTGAACATCCGCTACGGCTGGAAGAAAGAGCACGACTTCCAGTATCCCAAGCGTTTCATGGAGCCCGTCGATTCCGGCCCGGCAGCCGGTAAAATCCCCGTCGGCCTGGACGATGCCATCCGGGATTACTACCGGGTGCGGGAATGGGATGAAAATGGCAAACCGACGCCCAAACTGATCAAGCGGATGGGTATGGAGGAGTACACCGAATAGGGTTCAGG
>JASEHN010000223.1 GCA_030018715.1 Thermodesulfobacteriota bacterium
TTTTTCCTAATTATGGTTTTAAAATCTCTGTGATCTCTGTGCCCTCTGTGGCTAATTTATTTTTAAGGGGAGGTAATTTAATGAAGGTAGTGGCATTAAACGGAAGCGCCCGGAAAGAGGGTAATACCTTTATTCTTCTGAATGTGGTTTTGGATGAGCTGAGAAACGAAGGGATCGAATCCGAATTGATCTCGCTTGCGGGGAAGCCCATTCAGGGCTGTATGGCCTGTTACCAATGCTTTAAAAATAAGGATTTCCGGTGTGCAGTGGATAAGGATATCCTCAATGAATTAATTGCCAAGATGCGGGAAGGGGATGGGATTTTATTGGGGTCGCCGACTTACTTTTCCGACGTATCTGCAAGCATGAGGGCCCTGATTGAGCGAAGTGGATTGGTGGCGCGGGCCAATGATTACATATTCAAGCGAAAAGTCGGGGCCGGAGTAATCGCCGTTCGCCGCGCCGGCTCCATCCCGGCATTCAACTCCATCAACCTGTTTTTGTTATACAACCAGATGCTCATCCCGGGATCCAGTTACTGGAACATGGCCATCGGCCGGGAACCCGGGGAAGTGAAGAACGATGCCGAGGGAATGCAGACCATGAAAACGCTCGGGCAGAACATGGCCTGGCTCCTCAAAAAACTTCAGGCATAGAAGATTCAATTTCAATCTTCCTCTTCCGCCTCTTAAGGCCAAGGCTTTAACCCGGGAGTAAAAGCGTGCCCTCCTTCTCTTTGTGGTCAAGAATGATTCTTCGTTTACCGGGCGGGAGGGTGATGAAGGAGGGAGCATCACAACTCCCCGCCCGGTCTCGGCGCTGGATAATCCTCCCAGGCCCAGGGTTCAGGGCGTTTCGCTTGACAGCATAAGGCGGTGGTCTTTTCATGGATGGGGCGGGAAAGTGCACCCCGCCTCACTCTGCGGAGACCAGGCTGGAACCTTTGGGAAAGGCTTTTTCCCTGCCGATGCTGTCCGCACTCATCGCCCCGAACCCCGGGCCACGAATAGGGGTTTTGTAAAAGTGAAGGGGAGCCAAGGAGTAAAAGAGGTTGACTAATTATTTTGAATTTAGTAACCTGCATTTCAAAGACTGGAAAGACATTCTCTTAGTCGATAACCTTCAACCCCCGGGGGGAAAGATATGGCCTGGAGATAAAATCAAAACCCATTGCAATAATGTAATGGGTTTTTTTGTTTTGTAAAGGATTCAAAAACATTTCTCCCGAATTAAAGGGAAAAATGAAAGGAGGGAAACCAAAAACACGGCTTGGGTGAGCATTAAATCGGTTAAATCATTTCCAGGGTTTGGCCCTGGCAACTTCCAATGAGAGGAGGTAAGAACATGTGGATCCTACGAGTGAACATGAATGATCGTATCTATCGTCTCAGCGAAGTTCCGGAAGCCTATAAGAACCTGGGCGGCCGCGGCACAACATCCACCATTGTCTATGATGAAGTTCCCCCCCTGTGTCATCCCCTTGGCCCGAACAACAAGCTCGTTTTTGCCCCGGGCATCGTTACCGGCACTGCCGCGTCCACATCGGCCCGCGTTTCCGCGGGGGCCAAGTCCTGGCTCACGGGCGGAATCAAGGAATCTAACGCCGGCTCATCCTGGGCATCGTACCTGGCAAATATGCGTATTAAAGCCCTGATCGTAGAGGGACAGCCCAAGGAAAAAGGCAAATACTGGATGGCCCATATAACCTGGGACGATGGAGCTGGTAAGCCAAAAGTTTCCTTCCTTCCCGCCGACCCTTACACGGGGAAGGACCTGTATGAAGTTTTTCCGAAAGTATATGAACAGTTTGGCGCAAGAGCGGCCATTGCCGGTTGCGGCGTGGCCGGCGAATACGGATACGGCAACTCGGGGATTGCCTACAACGATCTCGGCAAACGCCCCAGCCGGTATTCCGGGCGCGGCGGCCTGGGCACGGTGATGGCCAGCAAGGGGCTAAAATTCATTGTCTTGGAGAGTAAAGGGGCGCCGGGCGTAGCCATTGCCAACAAGGAGGTGTTTGACCGGGGAGCCAAGAAATTAACCGAAGCCTTGCGGGAACACGCCATAACCAAGCCCAAGGGCGGCCTGAATACATACGGCACAGCCGTCCTCATTAACATCATGAATGAGGCTGGCGGCCTGCCCACCCGCAACTTTTCCAGCGGACGTTTTGAGGGGGCAGCCAAGATCGCCGGCGAGGCCATCTTCGAGGGGGTCAAGAACCGCCTGGGCAAAGAAGTTTACAACCATGCCTGCAGCCCGGGATGCATCATCCAGTGCTCGAACACCTGGTACAAGCCCGATGGCACGGAGCACACCTCATGCGTGGAGTATGAATCGGACTGGGCTCTGGGGGCCAACTGCGGCATTGACAGTCTCGACGATGTGGCGGAAATGGTTCGCCTGTGCAATGCCTATGGCCTGGACACCATTGAGGCAGGCACTACCCTGGCTGTGGCCATGGAAGCTGGTGTTATTCCGTTTGGCGACGGTAAAAAAGCCATCGGACTGGTTCAAGAAATGGGCAAGGGCACACCCCTGGGCCGCATCCTGGGGGGCGGCACTGAGTTTACCGGGAGAGCCTTCGGAGTAACCCGTGTGCCCACGGTGAAAAGGCAGAGCATGCCGGCGTACGAACCGCGCGCGGTCAAAGGGATTGGTATTACCTACGCCACCAGCACGATGGGCGCTGACCACACCGCTGGATATACCATAGGCCCGGAAATTCTTGGCGTAGGTGGAAAAGTAGATCCGCTCAGTCCCGAAGGCAAGGCTGCTCTCAGCCGGGGCTTCCAGGCCACCACTGCCTTCATTGATTCCACAGGCCACTGCTTGTTTATCGCTTTTGCCATTCTGGACATTCCCAGTGGTTTCGAAGGGATGATGGAGGAGTGCAACGGCGTGCTGGGGACCAACTGGGCCTCAGAGGACGCGGCCAAAATCGGAGGAGAGATCCTGCGCAAGGAACGGGCCTTCAATGAAGCGGCCGGTATCGGCAAAGCGGAGGACCGCGTTCCCGAATTTATGAAATTTGAGCCGCTTCCCCCTCATAACCAGGTCTATGACGTGCCCGATAAGGTGCTGGACTCTGTTTACGGCGAACTATAGACCATCATGAATCATCTAATCGAGGGATGGTTTTTAACGACTTGCGGGGATAGGGCGGTAATCGCCCTGTCCCCGCTTCAATAGAAATTATGCCCGAAGTGAAAATGCAGGTTGATTTTCCCTGAAGCCTTATTCGAGGGGATGATGCGCATCAGCGTAAAATTATTTGCTACTCTGGGCCGCCACGTTCCCGGCGCTGGATCAGGGACTCCCTTCGAAACCGAGGTGCCTGATGGGGCTACGGTAGCCGACCTGGTGAATCAACTGAAATTGCCCCGGGAAGAGGTGAAGGTAACTTTTGTCAACGGGCGCACCCGTCCCCTGGATTGGCTATTACATCCCGAGGATGAGGTGGGCATTTTTCCACCCATTGGCGGAGGATAAAATGTCAGATATGTCAGTTGATGTGTGGTTGTACGGTCCTCTGGCAAGATACGGAAAAGAGGCGGATCAAGGGAGCTTTGCCAATTTACAAATGCGTTTGCCTGATGGAAGCAACATGGATGCTCTATTGCGGCGCCTGGGGATTAATGCCGATGAGCGCGGGATCACTTTCATAAACGGACAATTGAGCGCCATGCCCGGTCTTCAACCGGACCTGGGTTATACCCTAAGTGATGGAGATCGGGTGGGTATCTTCCATCCCAAAAGCATGTGGCCGTTCCAGTACCGACATGGAGCATCAATGACTGAGGAAATGGCCCGGGCCATGCGGCAAGAAAAAGATCATGGCCTGCATCATACTTATGAGGAAGCTGGAGATAGTTCTTGATATAGAAATATTGTAACAGTTTAGCGGTTTGATCCGCCTCAGGCGGACCAGAAATCCCTCCCGACCTCCCTTTTCCCTCCGGGTCAGAGACCGCTCTGGGTCGGAGACCAAAGGGAGGAGAGGTTTTTAATTGGAATTCGATAAAAGATTCAGCCTTTTCCCCCTTTGAAAAAGGGGGATGGAGGGGGATTTGACAACTTTTCAAATGCCTAAATTGTTACCAAATATTTTATTTCTGGTTTGTGGAGAGGAAAACAGGGGGGTAGGCCAGGAATTTTCACCTACACTTCTACTGGAATATAATAAATACTATTGACTTCTCCATTATCGCCGATAATCATCCTTCCCCAGTTCAAGATTGATTCCTTAGTTATTCTTTCTATATTTTTCCGTCTCTCAGGCAGTATGCCGAAGAAATGAGGCTCTCCCTTATTATCATTCCAGAAAAATTCATAAGCTGTCATAAGCCGATACTTTCTTATTAAACCCTATAAATTATTTGGGTTTGAAAATTATTCGGAAAATAAATCTCCAGAAAACGCCAAAAACCTACAGAAACCATCAGAAAATTTCAGAAACCTTAAATTAGACTATCAAATAAGATGCCAACTTAGAATGCTTCCTTGATAGAATTTTATTTTTTCTAACATGTTGATTTTTAAAATTATTTTAAATAATTAATAAAAGGGGCGCCAATTGATACTTGCCGGCCAAGTTATAAATTGTAAAAATAATGGACACTCTCCTTATAGGCTATCGCTTTTAAAAAGATAAGTTATTAAATTAATTATCTAATTTAAAAATTTAAATTATGTAAAGAAAAATGACAACTTATGGTAGAATCAGCCTTAAAACACTAAGGGGATGGTTTTATAAAGGTAAAAAAGAGATAGGGAGATGATAAAATTATCCCCCTTTGTAGAGGGGGATAAAGGAAGGCTATGCTCTATTTCAAAAAGCTAAAGCATTTAAAATGGTTAAAGAGAAGAAAACAAGAGGATTTCCGCTTTTTTTCACTCCAGTTTTTTTAAGAACTGTTCGTGAGTCAATACCTCGCCGATGTACGGGAAGAACTTTTCTTCCACGTATTTCTGCTCTTCGCCGGAAATGGCTGCGCAGCAGTCTTTAAGCAGGAAAACTTTGTAGCCCTTATCGTAGGCAGACCTGGCAGTTCCTTCTACACAGACATTGGTGAGGAACCCGCAGAACGCCACGTTCTTGATGCAGTTGACCCGCAGGAGAAAATCGAGGTTGGTAGAATGGAACGCATCCAAGGTTCGCTTGCCCTCGACCACGATATCCTGCTTCGTAGGCTTCAGCTCATCGATGATTTCTCCTCCCCATGTCCCTTTTCTGAAGGCTTTGGCCTGCATGGCGTTGGCGTGTATGGGACCCAGGACTCCTGCGCACCCCGCATCACAATAGTCCTCTTCAAATAGGATGGGGACGAGTAATGTCAAACATTTGCCTCTGGCCTTGTGGAGGCAATCCTGGGCATTCTTGATGGTGTTCTGGGCCGCGATTTGGTCCTTAACCCCCTCATAAAGACCTCCACCTTCTTTGCAGAAGTCATTTTGGAACTCGATAAAAACAATCGCTGTTTCACTTGCTTTCATATCCGTCCTCCTTTGGCCATTTTT
>JASEHN010000224.1 GCA_030018715.1 Thermodesulfobacteriota bacterium
ACTTTTTCTTAATCATGGTTTTTAAAACTCTGTGATCTCTGTGCCCTCTGTGGCTAATTTTAATTTAAAGTTGGGCATTCTATGCCATTTATCGCAGGGAGGTAGAGAACGTCGCCATGAAATTCAAAACGGAAAGTTAGCCGGGATGGGGGGATATTTTTTCCGTCAGGCCTGGCAAAACCTGAAACAAAACTCCTGGATGAATGTGATCACCTTAGGGACCATCACTCTTTCATTGCTCGTCTTTGGTCTCTTTTTGGTGATCTTCTTCAACGCCAAAGTGTTGCTGGAAGAATGGAGAAGCCGCATCCGGGTTACGGTCTATCTGACGGATTCCCTGAGCGCGGATCAGACAGCTCGCTTCAGGGAAAAGATCAGGGGATTTGAAGAAGTGCAAGAAGTGGGCTACCGCTCCAAGGATGAGGCCTTAAAGACCCTGGAAGAGAGATTGCAGGGGCGCAAAGGGCTGCTTAAGGGGCTGCCGCGCAACCCCCTTCCGGCCTCGCTGGAAATTAAACTCAAACCAGACTACCAGAATTCCGTCGGTGTGCAACACCTGCTGGAAAAGTTGCGAGGAGATCCGCAAGTTGAGGATTTGCAGTATGGGGTCGAATGGGTGGAGCGATTCTCGGCCTTCTTAGTTCTTTTACAGGTGTTGGGCCTGGGGTTGGGCGGGCTGCTGCTAACTTCTACCATCCTGGTCATCTCCAACACCATCCGCCTGAATATTTACGCGAGGCGGGAAGAGATTGAGATTATGCGTTTGGTGGGAGCGACCGGGTTTTTCATCCGCACTCCCTTCTATATCGAAGGAGTCCTGCAAGGGTTTTTTGGCGCCTTCCTATCTTTATTCATTCTTTTCATATTTTTTCACCTGTTTGTCACCGAGGTATACGACCCCTTGAAATCCTTATTGGGATTTTTTCATTTGTATTTTCTCACCCTCGAACAAATGGCCGCCATGATCATCGGGGGAGTTGTTTTGGGGTTCATCGGGACACAGGTTTCCGTGGGGAGGTACCTACGCGTTTAAGGGTCTTTTTTAGTTTGGCTGTTCTTACGGCCATGATCTTGGCAGGGAGAGGAATTGCCGAGACCGATCTGCAGAAGATCAGGAGCGGCGTGGCCGAGAGTAAAAAAGAGCTGGGCGGCCTTAAAAAAAAGATCCAGGAGGAAAAGAAGCGGGTTAAAGAGATCCGTAAGAAAGAATCTTCAATCCTTTCTCAACTTAACACCCTGGACCGAAACCTCATTAAGAGGGGGAAAAAATTAAAGGCTCTGAATCAGAAGATAGAAATTGTGGCACGAAAAGTGCGTAAAACAGAAAATGAACAACGCCTGCTGGGCCAAAATATCTCATCTCAAGAGACCTTCCTAACAGAAAGGTTAGTAGCTCTTTATAAGTTCGGAGATGCCGGGATGCCCCAGGTAATTTTCTCATCGCCGTCTTACGGGGAGTTGTTAAACAGCCAGCGCTATTTGGCATCCATCCTCAACCAGGACCGCCAAATAGTCGAAGATTACCGCAAGAAACAGACCATCCTGGGAGAGTACCAGGAGCAACTGAAACAAGATGAACGGGAGCTTAAGGGGCTTAAAGAACAGACAGAACGAAAACGGGCCGAAATTCAGAACGACAAGTCGCAAAAAAGCCGGTTGCTTGATTCCGTCCGGGGCGAGAAACGCATGTACCTGGCGGCCATCAAGGAGCTGGAAACGGCCTCAGTAAAGCTGCAAGGTCTGATTGACCGTTTAGAGAGGGAAATCCGGGAGAAGGCCAAGGCTGAGGTCTTCGTTCCAGCCGGCAAAGGGTTTGGGGCTTTCCGGGGAAAGCTATCTTTTCCGGTGGATGGCCGAATCCTGAGCACTTTCGGCAGGAACGAGAATCCCAAGTTCAATACCTTCACTGTTCAGAAAGGGATCGAAATTGAAGCTTCACCGGGGGCGGAGATCCGGGCAGTTTACGATGGGCGGGTGCTCTATTCCGATTGGTTTAAAGGATACGGAAAGATCCTGATTATCGACCACGGAGAGGGCTATTATACCTTGTCCGGCCACGCCTCCGCCCTGCTTAAAAAAGTTGGAGAAGAAGTTCGGGCAGGAGAGGTTGTAGCCCTGGTGGGCGATACGGGTTCACTCAAAGGGCCCTGCCTGTATTTTGAAATTCGCCAGAAGGGAAAGCCCCTGGACCCCCTGGAATGGCTAACCTATCCGAAGGGCCGGTAATCCACCCGGAAGGCATTTTCGGGTGGAAAGGAGAAAGCTATGCGTAACTTAATAAACAAGAAACAATTCCTGGCTATTATTATTTTTGCGATTGTCCTGGGAGTTTTCGTTGGGGGGGGCAGGGTCCACCGCGTGGGTGCGGACATCAATGCCGCCTACGAAAAGTTGAGGATCCTGGCGGATGTCCTGGCCATCGTAGAAAGGAATTACGTCGAACCTGTCAAAATCACCAATTTAATCCATGGAGCGATAAACGGGATGCTGGAGACCCTGGATCCTCATAGCGCCTTCATGACTCCGGAAGTCTTCAAAGAAATGCAGACCGAGACCAGGGGCAGCTTCGGGGGAGTTGGTTTCGAGATTACCATTCGCGACAAAGTCCTGACGGTCGTCGCTCCCATCGAAGACACACCGGCTTTCCGGGCGGGCATTCAGAGCGGAGACCAGATTTTGCGCATTGACGGAAAATCCACCAAAGACATGAACCTGATGAACGCGGTAAAATTAATGCGCGGCCCACAGGGGACGCAGGTCACCATCACCATCATGCGCACAGGGTTCACCGAGCCCCGGGATATTACTTTGACCCGGGCCATCATTCCCATCCGCAGCGTGCGCTCGAGGATGCTTGAAGAAGGGTATGGCTATATAAAAATTAACCAGTTCATCGAGAAGACCCATGCCGACGTGAAAATTGCCCTGGAGAAGCTGGAAGCAAAAGAAAGAACGCTGAAGGGGCTGATCCTGGACCTGCGCAACGACCCGGGCGGACTCCTGGAACAAGCGGTTAAGGTGGCCGATGAATTTTTGGAATCGGGGATGATCGTCTATACGGAGGGGCGTGTAGAAGGGCAAAAGATGAAATTTTATGCTAAGAAAAAAGAGAAGGCGCGCGATTATCCGCTGATCGTGCTGGTAAACGCCGGCAGCGCCAGCGCTTCCGAGATCGTGGCTGGAGCGCTTCAGGACCACGGGCGGGCGGTAATCCTGGGCACGCCGACCTTCGGCAAAGGGTCGGTCCAAACCATCATCCCGCTGGAGGATGGATCCGCGGTCCGGTTGACCACGGCGCGCTACTACACGCCGAACGGCCGCTCCATTCAAGCCCAGGGGATTGTTCCCGACATTATAGTGGCAGACCTTCCACCGGGGACTCGCCCGGGAGCCACCCAGCGTTTCATCCGGGAAAAGGATTTAGAGCATCATTTGCGGGGAGAGGGAGAAGTAGCCCCGGCCAAGCCCCAAGAAACTATCCCCGAGAAAACTCTGGAAAGACCTCCGGAAAAAAAGAGAGGAGAGACTGGTCTGGCTACGGAAACGCCGGAAGATCCTCCGCTGGAAAGGGCCTTGGAACTCCTGAAAACCTGGAAGATTCTCAATAAGACAGCGAAGGGAAAACCATCCTGATTTTGTTCGGCCTGTGGATTATTCCATGTGAATTTAATTGTTTAGGAAATTCTTTTTTTCATCTTTAGTGTAGCCTTAAGCTGGATCACTTTAGACGTTTGACATATTCTTTACTTTTTCTTAATCACGGTTTTAAAACTCTGTGATCTCTGTGACCTCTGTGGCTAATTCTAATTTATTCACGGCCTACCTTTTCAGGAAAATATGGTGGAAAGGGATGAAGGGTGAGATGTGAAAACAGGAAATGGGAAAATGGCCAGAAGCCAGGGTTTTCCTGGCTTTCTTTTTGTATTAATTTAATTGCATAGGAATTTCCTTTTTGCCAATTTTTAGTATTTTATTTTTTAGCCACAGAGGACACTGAGGTCACAGAGAATGCTAAAAAATTATGGGAACTCGAAACAGGCAACCTGAAACTGCTTTTATTATCCTCTATGTTCTCTGTACTACTAACGTTCAAACACGAAAATTTTTGTAAGATTTTTTAAAAGGAATTTTATCTGGATTTATTTGCTTTCATCCGTGTTCTAAGCTGTTCTTTGTTCTAATTTTTTGGTTATAGCTCTGTGATCTCTGTGCCCTCTGTGGCTAATTTAAGATTTTCGACAAGGAGGAGCATACGAAAGTACCTCTTTTAGACTTAAAGAAACAATACAGGAATATTAAGGACGAGGTAAATCAAGCGGTCCGGGAGGTCCTGGAATCCCAGGCGTTTATTCTCGGCCCGGCGGTAGAAACATTCGAAAAAGAAGTTGCCGCATACTTAAGGGTACCTCACGCCATCGGCGTGGCTTCAGGGACGGATGCTTTGCTGCTTTCTTTAATGGCCCTGGGCGTGAAGGCCGGCGACCGTGTAGTCACGGTTTCTTACACTTTTTTCTCTACGGCCGGGTCCGTTTCCAGACTGGGGGCGATTCCGATTTATTTGGATATTGACCCGCATACGTACAACCTCAACCCTAACCAGCTCGAAGATTATTTGCGGAAAATACGCCGGAAAGAGGAGAGGCCTAAAGTAATTATTCCCGTTCATCTCTTCGGCCAGATGGCGGACATGGAAGCAATCATGGAAATCGCCCGGCGTTATGAGATGCGCGTGGTGGAAGACGCGGCCCAGGCCCTGGGAGCCAGACAAAAAAGCAACTCCACTTCGGGAGCGCAAAGTTTTCCGGAAGAATGGATGGCCGGAGCTGTTGGGGATTTAGGATGTTTCTCATTCTATCCCAGCAAGAACCTCGGCGGGTTTGGCGACGGGGGGATGGTGGTTACCCGGGATGATGAATTAGCCGAAAAAGTGCGCATCCTCCGGATTCATGGGTCCAAGCATAAATATCACCACCGGCAGATCGGCATTTGCAGCCGCCTGGATGCGCTGCAAGCGGCGGTTCTTAAGGTGAAACTAAAATATTTAAATCAATGGACGGAAAGGCGGCGGAAAAATGCCGATCGGTATTTAGCCCTTTTCCGGGAGTCTGGAATACCCCGGGCTTTTCTTTCTCTTCCGGACACCCAGCAAGGCTGTTATCACGTTTTTAACCAGTTTGTCATCCGGGTTCAAGAGAGAGATGCTCTGCGGGAGCGCTTGACCCGGGAAGGGATCGGGAGTGAAGTCTATTATCCGGTTCCTCTCCATTTGCAGGAGTGTTATCTAAATCTAAGATACAGTGAGGGCGACCTTCCCGAATCGGAGCGGGCCGCCCGGGAAACCATAGCCTTGCCGATTTATCCGGAGTTAACGCCGGCGCAGCAGCGGCAGGTGGTGCAGGTTATCAAAGGATTTTATTCAACTCATAAAAAAAAATCAAAATTCAAGATTGATGGCTTCGTAAAAAGTCGTCACTCCGGTGAAAACCGGAGTCCAGAGGTTTGATAACTCTT
>JASEHN010000225.1 GCA_030018715.1 Thermodesulfobacteriota bacterium
GGAAAGGCAGATTGCGCCGCAAGCATCGGCGGGATATCCACTTTCCATAAACCCCTTGCTTACCCTTCCGCAAAGCGCAGCGGGGGCGGGGCAACAAAGCTTCGAAGGAATTGCAGACTCCCCCGCCAAAGCTTAGGAGAGATATGTGCCTCATGATTGCAAGTCCGCCTGAGGCGGAACTTTTCTTCCGGGCCCCTGAAATGGCTGCTCATTTTAAAAATGCCAGCTCTTTGGCCCTCAACTAATTTGGAGATGACCCAAAAATAATAAAAGCATATCTTCCAATTGCGGTGAAAATAACCGGCATCATCCTCGCTGGAGGCAAAAACCTCCGCATGAGGAAAAATAAGGCCTTTCTCGAGGTTAACGGCCAGCGAATCATCGACCGCATAAAGGAAATTTTCGCTGGCCTTTTCGATGAGGTCCTTCTGGTGACTAATTCACCCCTGGAATATGGGTATCTCAACCTGCGCATGGTTGCCGATCTCTGTCCGGGGAAAGGTGCTTTGGGGGGACTTTACACTGGCCTTTTTCATGCCTCATCCTCCCATGCTTTCGTAGCAGCATGCGACATGCCTTTCCTGAATAAAGCTTTAATCCGTCATTTGAGCACACTCTCGCCCGGTTATGACATCGTTATCCCTAAAACAGACGACGGCTTACAGCCTCTGTACGCGGTTTATTCCCAGAAATGCTTGCCTTTCATAGAAAATTTACTGCGGCAGGATAATCTGAAAATCATCGACTTCTTCCCTAAAGTAAAAAAAAGGGAAGTGGTTACCAAAGAAATTCTCCAATTCGATCCTCATCTAATTTCTTTCTTAAATATAAATACTCCGGAAGATCTGGCCCGGGCCCAAGATTTTCTAAAAAGTTAAAGCGCATCAGTGGGCCTAATGAAGCTTACAGCCGGGCTAAAGACCGGGAAGAAAATCATCTTCCGAATCGGGCTCGAAGATAATTTTTAGAAATATAAAAGGAGAAGATCATGCTCTACGATGCCCTGCTAACCGACGAAGAGAAGGCGCTACGAGATGAAGTTCGCAAGTTTGTCCGCGATGAAGTTCCGGCCGATCTCCTGCGGGCAATGGACCGGGATGAAATCAAGTTTCCTTATGAATTTATCGCCAAGCTGGCCCAGCACGGACTCCGGGGAATACGGTTTCCCAAGAAATGGGGTGGCCGGGAGTTACCCTGGACCGCGGAAGTCGTAGCCGAAGAGGAAGTGGGGGTTCTGGGGGTGGCCTTGGGATGCGCTTTTGTGATGACCTCTATCGTGGGCGAGGCTCTCAATATCTTTGGAACAGATGATCAAAAAGAACGATACCTCCGCCCTATCCTCACTGACACGAAGATCCCTGAAGAAGCCCTTACCGAGCCGAGAGGGGGGTCGGATTTTTTTGGGGCTACCACGCGGGCAGTCCCTGAAGGGGATTGCTTTATCTTGAACGGCCAAAAACGTTTTGTGGTGGGTGCGGAAGCAGCGGACTTTTTTGCGGTCTACTGTAATACCAACCCCCAAGCGCCTCCCCACGAGCGCATATCGATGCTCATCGTAGAAAAGGGCCCGGGTGTGGAAGTCGAACACGTCTATGGCCTGTTAGGATGCCGGGGCACCGGAGTGGGAAGGCTGGTCTTCCGGAACTGCCGTGTTCCCAAGGAAAATATTGTGGGAAAGCTTGGAATGGGAGCCCTGATTTTTGACCGGATGATGATCCCGGAACGCCTCACATCAGCCGCAGCCTCTGTGGGAGGAGGCCGTGGAGCGTTGGAGGTAGCCATTCGTTACAGTGACCGGCGGGTGGCCTTTGGTCGAAAAATCCGGAAGTTCCAGGCAGTAAATTTTATGATCGCCGACGCCATGACCCGACTGGATGCTGCCCGCGGATTGGTTTACGGCGCAGCCAAAACTGTTGACAAAGGCATGCCCCATCGCCGTCTGGTCAGTGAAGCCAAGAAATTCGCCACTGAGGCCGCCTGGTCCATCGTCAATACAGCCATGCAGGTTTTAGGGGGAATCGGTTATACCAATGTTTACCCCTTAGAGAGATATTTGCGTGACTCCCGCCTGTGTCTCATCTGGACGGGTACAAGCCAGATCATGGACGCTCTCATCCAACACGAGACTTTTGCTGAATTTCTGGGAGACTTAAGTGACCGGCGTAATGTCGAGATGGATGCCATGGGCATCGACGCCCAGAAAGAAAAAATCTATACGGATGAAGATATGTGGAGGAACTTCTAAAGGGGCCCAGGGGTCAAGGATTCAAGGGGCCAAGCTAAATACCGAATATTTTTTTAAAATCTGGAGCGTATAAACCTTTGATTGACTCGTAAAAAGTCTCTTAGATCGTCACCCCGGCGAAAGCCGGGGTCCAGAACATCTTGAAATAACTGGATTCCGGCTTTCGCCGGAATGACGGAAAACCGCATTTGCAGACTTTTTACGAGATCATCAACATTTAAACCCTTATTATTTCTCACTGGACCCCTTGAACCCAGGAATCCTGAAACCCTTTTTTTATGCCATACAAGATCACAGATCTTTGCAACAACTGCGGTGAATGCTCTCTGGTCTGCCCCCTCGAAGCCATCACTGCTGGCGAAAAAAGACCCAAGATCGATTCTGACCTTTGCACGGACTGCGGCACATGTTCGGACCTTTGCCCTGAGCGGGCAATTGAAGGTGAAGGATAGAAGAGGTTCATTCCGGCGAAAGCCGGAATCCAGTTAATTCAAGCAGTTCTGGACTCCTGCTTTCGCAGGAGTGACGGCTTTTCTGACTTTTTACGAGTACATCAAGTTTGGAGGGCTTAAAATGTACGAAGACCTAAAAGGAAAAACGGCATTAGTAACGGGCTCAGGTAAAAGGACCGGAATCGGCTTTGCCATTGCCGAGAAAATGGCTTCCTGTGGGGCCAACGTCATCATTGCCGATCTCGGAAAAGGGCCTGAGAAAATCGGCGGTGTGAAAATGGGCCTGCGCCAGGAGATGGAAGATATTGCCAGCAGCCTGGCGGAAAAATACGGGGTCAAAACGCTAACCGTTGACCTGGATGTAACCTGCAACGATTCCATCCAGCAAATGATGCAAAAGGCTCAGGAGCAGCTTGGGAGTATTGATGTCCTGTTCAATAATGCCGGCGCCTCTTTTGGCGCCCCCAGCCCGGCGCATACTTACAACGAAGAGGCCTGGATGAAAACCATCGATGTCAATCTCCATGGCACTTTCCGGATCTCCAGGGCAGTCCTGCCCATGATGATTGCCCGAAAAGAAGGAGCCATTGTCAATATCGCCTCCAAAGCCGGGAAGACCCCTCCTCTGGCCAATGGGGCCTACGCAGTGGCTAAGGCCGGAGTGATCATGCTCACCAAGGTTATGGCCCTGGAACTATCCAGACAGGGCATTCGCGTCAATGCCATCTGCCCCGGCATAATCATGACCGACCTGCAAGTTTACCGTTTCGAGATGGAAGCTAAAGTTTTTTCTGTGCAATATATTTGGAACCCCCCAGAGGAAGGCTGCTGGAAGGAAATGGGGGACGGGAGGAGGTTTTCATGGAGATGAATTGGGGCTCGGCCCGGCGGACGATATTGCTCACCCCGGCCGTTGATGAGGGAAAGGTTCGCAAAGCCTGCGGGCTGGACGTCGATGCAATCATGCTGGACCTGGAGGATTCCATCGTTCCCGCGAAAAAGAAGGAAGCGCGCGAAGCGGCCGCGCACCTGCTCGGGAAATTGAGTTTTGGGCATCGGGAACGCATGGTGCGGATCAATGGCGTGCAGACGGATTTCTGGCTGGAAGATCTCCGGGCGGTGCTCCCGTTAAATTTGGGCGGGTTGATGGTCCCAAAAGTTGAATCTGCGCGGGAGGTTCTCCTCCTGGAAGACCGGATGGACGAGTTGGAAGCGGAACTGGGCATCCGGGAAAAAACGCCGGTGATCGTAACCGTGGAAACGGCTGCGGGTTTGATTGTCGTCGAGCCAATCCTTCAGGCCAGCCGCCGGGTCCAGGGGGTGTTCCTGGGTTCCGGAGACTACGCGGTCAGCACCGGGATTCGCATCACCCGGGAATCTCTTTTATACCCTCGTAGCCGGATTGCCGTGGCGGCCGCCCAAAGGGGTATTCAGGCCATCGATGCCGCCTATTTTCAGGATGTCCGCGACGAGAAAGCCGTACGGGAAGATGCGTTGGCGGCGCGGGACCTTGGGTTTACCGGAAAAATTATCTTCCATCCTCTGCAGGCCGGACCCGTGAACGAGGTTTTTACCCCATCCCCTGCCGAAGTGGAACGGGCCCAAAAAATTATGGCCGCCTACGAAAAAGCGGCAAAAGAAGGGGTCGGGGTCTTTCTGGTGGACAATGATTTCGTGGCCATTGATATTGTTCACATGGCTCGGCGGATTTTGGCCAGAGCCAATAAGATATCCCAGGTGAAAAAATCCCTTTCCGGATGAAATCCCGGAGGAAAAGAAGAAAATGGACCTCATAAAGATAGCTTTAAGGGCAGGAGCCGATGTGACGGCAGTGGCCCGGGTGGCCGGGCTCCGGGAAAAGGGCGCGGTCGAGCCTGGACTTCTCCCTTCGGCCCAGACGGTGATTGCCGTGGCCTGTGCCCATAGCTGGTCGGCGCTTGCTTCCGCGAACCTCCAGGTCAAACAATATGACACGATTTCGGCCTATAACAACGTCCGCGCGGTAGGCGACCGCATCGTCAAACAACTGGAAAAAGCGGGCTATGAAGCGATTTCCGTGCCCGCCTTCATTCCCATCGATATGGCCGAAGGGAAATTGGGCATGGTGGGCGCCGTCGACCACCGGGCGGCCGCGGTGGATGCGGGCATCGGCTGTTATGGGCAGAGCGGCCTTCTTCTGACCCGGGAATTTGGCCCCCGGGTGAGGCTGGGAAGTGTGCTGACCTCCATGAAGGCCAACGTCCGGAAGCCATCCATGAAGCCTCTCTGTCCCCCGGGGTGCACCTTATGCCTGAAAGGATGCCCGGCCGGAGCTCTCCAGGGCGACGGGAGGATCGACAAACATAAGTGTGGCAACAGAATTTTCGAGTACGGCCTGCGGGGGGTCATGAAGTTCATCAAAGAAATGGCCGAGGCCGACCGGGCAAAGAAAGAACGCCTGCTCCGGAAATTCGATTTCAGGGAATTCTGGCAGAATTTTATGACGGGGAATTATTACTACTGCTTTGAATGCCAAAACCTCTGCCCGGCGGGTACGGATAAATACCGTTCCCAGAAGGGAAAGAAGTCATTAAAAAAATAGTAACGATATGTGGACCATTGCCCGCCCCCGATCGAATGGCTGCACGTTCAAGAAAGGAGACCGTTTATGTCCAGCGTGGAGAATCGAGCTGAAAACCTGGTCCGTCGCTCCAAGCTTTTTGTTCCGGTGAACCGCGAGAAATTTGTCGCCAAGGCGTGGACGCGGGGGTCGGACTGCATCATTCTCGACCTCGAGGATGCCGTGGCTCCCGCCGACAAGCCCTC
>JASEHN010000226.1 GCA_030018715.1 Thermodesulfobacteriota bacterium
GATTCAAGTGAGAGGCGTCGATTTTCCCCTCCATCACCATGCGGTTTCCCGCCGTTAAGGTGGGAACATCGACTCTCTGAACGTCCTTCCAGGTAAGACCGGCAAACGCCATAGTTACTTCGCTGATCAGGGTTAAAGCGTAGGAAGGGAAATGGGCCACTCTTTTCCCCCTTAGGTCGGCCGCGGTGCGGATGCCGGAGTCCCCCCGAATGCCGAGGACCAGTCCCGGATGCTGGGCCAGCCACAGGATGCGTACGGGTTGGGGGCCCCAGTCCATGGTTGAATAGTCATACAAACCTTCCTGCATGTAGAGTGAGCCAATGCCATGGAAAGCGACATCGGCGTCCTTGAGGCGCAGGGGATAGACCCGGGGTAGGTCCGTGCCTGCCGGGATGATGCGGATTTTGATTTTATGCTTCTCCCAAAGTGCCTCCCCGATGAAGCCCACCTGCATGTAACCGGACGATCCCACGTCGTAGGCCGTCCAGGTCATCATCTTGGGAAGTTCGGAAGCATTTGCCCCCAGGGGCACCAGAGTGGGGGATAAGCAAAACCCCGCCCAGGCGATCATCGTCGCCAAAATTACTCTGAATCCCAGAACCTTCCATTTTTCTCCATTTCCCTTCATTGTACTGACCTCCTTTCCGTTGGTTAGATTAGGCTTTCCACCCTTTTGCATTTACGTCCTTAGCTCTGGATAGCCTCGCGGGACCCCACTGGCTAAGGGGGCAAATTTCCCCCGCGGGTTAATCCCTCTACCCTTAGATTTGCCCATTACTCCAAGCCTTCCCCTTCCGTTTATCATTTTCCTTTAAGCCAGTTCATCAACCGGAGAGGGGGATGGCTTCTCTACTTATTTTGAACGGTGAGCCGAGTTGATCAAGAAAGATTAAAAGGCTTTTCCCGCGGACCGCCTTCTCCTGCCCTGAAGTTTGACTTGAATCCGCCGGCCCAGAAATGGAGTAAAGTCGTCTTTGAATTTATTGGCTATGGAAGAATTTTGCCCTATGGCGATTTCAATGTCAAGTCTAGAGTTGCATAAATAATGGCCATGTTCTATTTGACTGTAAAAGGTAACATATCCATCCCCCCTTTTTGATGAAGTTCCTTTTCTAACCCCCTCACCCAGCCCTCTCCCCGCCTTAAGCAAGGGGAGGGGAAGGGAGAGGGGGGAAAAGCACAAAGCCCCATCTCTCTTCTTAACCCTACAACGACAGTTACTTATTAAACTATCGATTTTATAGCCTTTTTTTAATATTGGTCGATGTTATATTGAAAGGACGATTTTATTGTGTTTTCGACAAGTTACAGATTATAGTAAAGCTCAAGTGTCGTTGTAGGGTTAAGAAATAGGGCTTTACCGATTTCACCCATTTAACTCCTCCAACAAAAAGGAGAAAGCTGTTTTTGAAAAAAGCAATCAGAGATCAGCAGTCGGTACGTAACAAAAACACAATTCAAACCGTGTATTTCTTGACGAAGTCATCATTGATGGTGACGCCCAAACCTGGGCGGTCGGGGATGATAATCTGGCCGTCCTCAACGGTGATGGGCTCGGTGGCCAGCTCGCTCTGCAGGGGGTTGGGAAGTAGCGAGTATTCGATGATGAAAGCGCTGGGAGAAACCGCGCAGAGCTGCAGCCCCGCCGAGAACATGAGCGCGCCCCCCCACAAGTGCGGGGCCAGGCCGATCTGGTAGGCATCGGCCAGGGCGGCGATGCGCAGACCTTCCGTGATCCCACCGCAGATGGCCAAGTCGGGCTGAAAGATGTCCACCGCTCGCAGGTCCACCAGATCGCGGAAGTCAAAGCGGGTAAATTCGCTTTCGCCGGCGGCGATAGGGATATCAGTGGCGGCGCGCACCTCAGCGCAGCCGCGCTTGTTGTCGGCGCTGACTGGCTCCTCAAACCAGGCCAGGCGAACCTCGGCCGCTTCGCGGCAGAAGCGCTTGGCCTCAGTTACGCTGTAGGTGCCGTGGGCATCAACCATTATGTCGATTCCATCACCCAAAGCCTGGCGGGCTGCCTGAACCCGCCGAACTGAAGTGGCCACATCTCCGTCCATTACGCCGACGCGCATTTTGACGGCCTTAAATCCTCCTCTTTGGATATATCCTAAGAGCTCCTCACCGATCCTTCTTTCATCTGCCCAGCCCCCAGAGGCGTAGGCCGGCAGGCGGTCGCGGCACTTGCCTCCAAGTAACCGATGCACAGGTACACCCAGCGCGAGGCCAAGGATATCCCACAGCGCCATGTCTATCCCGCTGATGGCCGATATGGTAATGCCCCGCCGGCTGAGGATGGGAAACACCCGCCCCCGGGAAAGGGCGTAGTGGGCGCGGGAACCGCTGTACATCAGCTCCCACAGACGGGCAATGTCCCGCGGGTCCTGGCCGATCAACAGGGGGGCCAGCTCCTTCTCAATCGTAGTCACCAGGGCGTGCTGAACCCCCAGACTGCCAACAGAGGCCTTAGCTTCTCCGTAGCCGATCAGGCCTTCGTCCGTCTCGACTCGCACTAAAGTGGTATTGAAGGAAGTGTTGCGACCAAAGTCGCTCACCGACGCTTTGTCCGCGGGAATCGGCACCTGCAGCCATGCCGCCTTGATCGCCGTGATTTTCATCGCCTGTATGCTCCTTTTTTCTTTACCCCCTTAAATACAGGGGATGTGGGTAGGTTTTGAAGGTTATTAAGGTCCTTATTCAAACAACATGAAAAATAACATTCATTTCCTACCATCTTCTCCTTTTTCGAAGTGGTTTCTTAATTCTTTGTAAAGAACTTTCCCCAATTGATTTTTCGGCAATTCATCAACAAAGGCTATGTTGCGGGGACGTTTGTATCCGGCGAGCTTTCCTTTGCAAAAAGAAAGGAGTTCTTCCTCGGTTGGCCTCTCTCCTTCCCGGAGGACCACAACAGCCATCACCCACTCTCCCCATTCTTTGTCTTTGATTCCAATTACAGCCGCCTCTTGCACTGCCGGATGGAGAAGGAGGACTTTTTCAATTTCGGCCGGATAAACATTTTCTCCACCGCTGATAATCAGGTCGGTGCGCCGCACCGTTAAATATTGATACCCTTCTTCGTCAACCCGCGCCAAATCACCAGTGTAAAGCCATCCATCCCGCAAAGCCTTGGCTGTGGCTTCGGAGTTATTGTAATATTCCTTCATCACTGCTGGGCCCTTGACGATGATCTCGCCAACTTCTTCTCCCTTGACATCCTCCCCTTTTTCATTCACTACCCGCACCATCTGGCTGAAATGAGCCCGGCCCACCGAGCCTGGTTTGCGGAAGGCATCACGGTGAGGCAAGAAAGTCGTCAGCGGCCCCCCTTCTGTCAAACCCATTAAATCATCTAATGTCGCCCGGGGAAAGGCTTGCATCAACTTTTCCTTCACCTCCACGGAGATGACGGCTCCGCCCGTAAAAAGCAACCTGAGGGGAGAAAAGTCATAATCCCTAAGCTGAGGATGCTCCAGGAGGCGCAAGAACATCGTAGGTACGGCAAAGAAGGCCGTTATCTTTTCCTTCTGGATTATCTCGAAGAAATCCGGCAAAGAAAATCCCGCCAATATTACCACCGTGCCCCCGATAAAAATTGTGGAAAACAGCATGGTGTGTCCAGCGGCGATATGAAAAAGCGGTGTGGTGATGGCCAAAATATCCGTCCCCCGGAGGCCGGTATCCACCAGCATGTTCAGGCTGTTCCAGATCCGGCTTTTGTGGGTATGCACGGCCCCCTTGGGGAATCCGGTTGTGCCGGAAGTGTACATAATGGAATGCTCATCATCTTCCATCACCAAAACCGAGGGCTCTTGTGGAGATGAAGCCTGCAAAAGTTCGTCGTACTCTGAATTTCCTCCAACCTGAATAGCTTTTTTGACTTTGCTGCATCCGGGAAGAAGCTTCGTGATATTTTCTTTAAATTCAGGCCCGAAAAAAAGAAAAGAGGAATCGGAATGCTCGATGATATAGCCGATCTCCTCTTCTTTTAGACGGAAATTGAGGGGTACGGAGAGGGCACCAATTTTGCTCACAGCAAAAGAGATTTCGGCAAATTCACTACAGTTATTGAGAAGGTAGGCAACTTTATCCCCTTTTAAAATTCCTTTTTCGCAAAGGGCATTGGCCAGGCGGTTGACCCGCTCATTGAAAACTTTATAAGTGTACCGCTTACTTCCGAAGATGACCGCGAGCTTGTTCGGCTGCTCGTAGACATTGCGCAGGAGCATGTAGCCGACATTGAGATTCATGGTTCGTTTTATTTTGCCACAGAGGCCACAGAGATCACAGAGGTAAAAAACCTTAAATAAATTTAAAGAAATATTATAGTTTTTATCTTTATAGTTTGAATTTTTTTCTTATTCTCTGCGACCTCTGTACTACTAACGTCAAATTTCTGAAAATTTTATTAAGAATTTTTTAATTTTATCTATGGTTATCTGTGGCCTAAATTGTTTTTCTAAGATATTTCTTTATATCTCTGTGATTTCTGTGCCCTCTGTGGCTAAAATTTAGCAGATAGCAACGGGGCGGATGGGAGAAGCAGTCCCCCCTATGATCCTGAGAGGCAAAGCCACAAACAGAAACTCGTAAACCCTGTCTCGGGCAATCTCCTCCAGATTGAGCATCTCGATAAGCTGAATTCCCATCTTGGGCAGAAGGAAGGCATGCACGGGCAGGTCATGAGCCGGCGTTTTTTCATAAGCCGTAGTGTCTGAGCCGGTGAAGGCCATCTTATATCGGGCCAGCCACTTCGCCCCTTCCAGGTTCACTCCCGGCGCGCCTTTCTCGTTGGCCACAAATTTTTGGGGGTCTTTCCAGTACCTGGCCCAGCCGGTACGGATGAGCACAACATCTCCGGCTTTAAAAGCGACGCCTTCTTCGGCCACTGTCTTTTCCAGCTCTTTAGGGCCGATGGGAAAGGCAGAGGGGAGAACATTTTTCTTCAGAGCCCTGGCCACATCCAGCAAAATTCCCCGCCTGATCACCGGCGGGGTGGCGTCAATTCCAACCTCCTTCAAACCGCCGATGTAACTTTGAATCTTCGAAGCCTGCCGGTTACCAAAAAGTTTTCCGTTTTTAGATATGTGCCCCAGGGCGTCGAGGTGCGTGCCTGTATGGCCTCCAGTGGCAAATAGGTCATTGGCCGAACTGACTTGATTCGGAAACATGACATCCCCGTGCTTTTTGGTCAAAGAAAAAGCGAACGGCGGGTGGTTGGGATGATGGGGCATGCCCGGGTAATAAGGTTGTCCCAAGTCATAGACTTTTCCCTTGACGATCAGTTCTTTCATCTCTCTGGCAAGCATAAAACCTCCATAAAATAGAATACAGAAGACAGGAGTCAGTATATAAAAATTCAAAATTCAATTTAAAGATTTTTCTTCTGAATTCTGGATTCTGCCTCCTGAATTCTGTTTTTTGTATCAGTTTAGCGATTTTTAAAAAATGGTATTAAAGCCTTTGTTGAGGGCCGGGGGTTAGAGCGGAACGCGCCG
>JASEHN010000227.1 GCA_030018715.1 Thermodesulfobacteriota bacterium
CAAGAGTTTTGTCGCAATCCCTTATTAATCAGGTCAATCCTTCCAACCCTTCAGCTCCATAAGATCATCTGGTCCGCTGTCAAGTCGCAATCCCTTATTAATCAGGTCAATCCTTCCAACTCACCCCCTTTTTCTTTTTGAAGTTTCAACGAATTAGAATCCAATAATGGTACACCCCATAGGCAAGGGGGAGCTACTTTCCAACGAATATTTTCCTTGAATTCTAACCATTTGATTTTATTTGTTTTCATTCCCTGGTGCACCTTTTTTTTGATTTCTAATAATTTCAAAGAGTTACTACCTTTGCTATTTTTTCCCGTGGGTCCACCATTTTCCCCTTTAACTCTTTGATTTCTCACACAATGATTAAATTTTCATCCTCAACCACCGTTCCCCATCCCGAAATTTCAATTCGCTCGATACATCCCTTACACAGAAAATAATACCGGACGCTGTCCTCATTCATATCCATTATTTTATCCAGAGTTTGTTTCATCCTCAGGAATTGCTGATCATCTATCCGGCATTCAAACACACTCTTCTGAACCCGGTCGCCAAAGTTTTTCAGGGTCTTGGCTATCTGCGTTCTCTTGCGATCATCCACGATATCATAGCTAACTACCACAAACATAATCTCACATCCTCAATAGAAAAGGCTGATAGGTTTCCTCTTCCTTAAGATGCCGGACCAAACACCTCACCTGCTGTTCACAGATTTGCCGGTACGTCAGGCGCTGCTCCGTGACAGGATAAAAAGTCTGCTCCTGCAGGCGCTTTTCATACATGGTAATCCACTTTTTCGTCCCCTCGTAAGTAAGGAGAACCGGATAATCCGACGGCGTTACGCCCTCGAATTCCCCTTCAGGCGGCAGAGAGGGCGCGTCTTCCTGAATATGGAAATCCCGCATCGTAATAGTCCGCGTGTTCAGGACCTTTAAAACAACCGTATCCACCAGGACTGGTCGAAACTCCTCCATCAGGTCGAGGGTTAAAGAAGCCCGGCCATAATCCGGCGAGTGGAGAGAGCCGAGGTATGGGTCCAAACCGGATAAGTCGATACCTGTCTGAATGGTGTTGGCCAGCAGGGTGTAACCAAAACTCAAAAGAGCATTGACGGGATCGCGCGGAGGCCTGCGGGTGCGTTTCTCAAACCGGAATTCGGAGGTTTTGAACAGATGGCCGAAAGCCGCAAAGTAAGCCGCGCTCCCGCTGCCTTCGATCCCCCGCAAAACGTCCAGGTCCCGGGGTTCGTCAACTTTCTCGATGAGGCGCCTTAATGAATGAACGGCTTTCTCTAATTCTTCCTTCTGTGCTTCCTTCTGGTAGCGGCGGAGAAGTACCCGATAATTGGACAGCTTCCCCCGCACAAATTTTTTAGCGAGATCCACGACAAACGGCCCGCCGTCGAGCTTTCTGAACTGAATGCGCCTAAGGTCGATGTTTTTGCTGAAGGTGGAAACCAACCTGCCCCGGTATTTTCCGTTGATCGTCAAAAAAACCGTGTCGATGCCCTCCGTGAGTAAGAATTTAATCGCCTGGGAAGTGATCTGGATGTTGCCCATCAGGATCAACTGTTCCACCTTGAAGGACGGGACGGATTCCAGCTCCGTGCCGAACTTCCGCACCACCAGGCGGTTGCCCTGCTTGGTTACTTCTGCACCCTGCTCAATCACGTATAAACAAGCCATTGAATAACCTTAAACGATGAACAATGAACCATGAACTCAAAATAAAGATGAACAAAAAATGATAAACAAAGCAGATTTCTTGTCCCCAATCAGAACACATGATTGTATTCATTGTTTAAAGTTCATCGTCCAGCGTCCATCGTTTAACGTTCATCGTTCTTTCATCATATTTCCACGATAAAACTTTGAGCCCCTTCACCCGAGGTTAGCATCTTCAACGTCCCGATGGTGGTGGGGATCTGCTGGACTTCGTTCTGTTTGAAAACCTCGATCAGAGTTTTTTCCAGACCTTCGGCCAGGAGTTGCAGCCTTTTCAGATCCCCTTTGATCTTGATGTATTCCTTCACAATCTGCTGCAGCTTGATCGCGGAAAGTTTTGTCGGATCGGCAGTTAGCGCTCCCGGTGTCTTAAGGGCCTGAAGATGGAGGAGGGGGGTCGGGTACATGTTCAGCCGGGGGTCGAACTGGCAGTTGCAGTTGGCCTTCGAAGTGAGGTGGGGAACCCTGGAACGAATCTTCGGGCAGCTCATTGGGTTGCCCTGAAACCGGCTCTTTAAGAACATGTTTGGGCCGGCGTTGATCGTCTGGGCCAGAAGGAAATTGACGGCTTCAGGTCCCTTGTCCAGATGCCCCAGCACATACGTCAGGACGTTTCGCTCCTCGTTGGTTAACTCTTTCTCCTCCACGGCTTTTCGGGCCAGCAAGCTGAGCACCTCGCAGGAATTTAAAAGGAACTGAAGTGGCAGGTCCTGATCGGGTTTGTATTCCTCCACCGGTTGAAGGACCACCACTTCAGAAGAAGAGGGTTCTTCCCTGGAAGGCGGTTCGACCTCGCCCTTTTCCAGGGTTTTCGAAACAGGCGGGCCAAAAACCCTCTGGATCATTTCATAAACTTTTTGTCTTTTGATCTTTTCCACCTTATCCAAGTAGGCAAACTGGTGCTCGTATGGCTGGCCGTCGGCAGAGATAAAAACCCCCCTCCTTCCCGTCTTGCGGTGAATGCCCAGCGGCAATTTAATGAGATTCCCCATCCCTTCCCCGGAAACAAAAGCCTGTTTGGGAAAAAGCTCAACATGAACCCCGGCCGGTGGCGGCGGAAGCTGGCTGAGAAGCCCCTCTCCTAACCGTTTCGCCGCTTTGGCAGGGACGGGCGTTTCGAGAAAAAGCCAGAGGTGCCGGCCTTTGAAGCCGCTGTCTTCTAAGTAGAATGTCAGCTCGAAACTGGCGGCAATGTCCAGAAGCTGGCAGGCGAGCTTGTGCGCCGATTGCACTTGACGTTCCCAGATTTTCCGGTCGGTAATTCCCCGGGCGATGGCCGCCTTGGCCACATCGATGTCGAAAGCAATGAAATTCACCGTATTGTCCAGGCGCAGTTGATAGATGCCAATGGTGTAATTTCCGAGAATGTGGTTTTTGGCCACATGAATGGTCAGAGGTTCATGGATCGGCGTGTATCCGCTGTTGCCCGTGGGGCTAACCCATTGCCGGGCATACACGGCCTCGCGCCCGGAGAAAAGAGTGGTGAAATGGATAAGCTGGGCATCAGTCGGCGATAGGAGCGCTTCTTCCGGGCTGACTTCCCGCCCCCTTTCCTCCAGAGCCAGAGCTTGCGATTGAAACTGAAGCTCCTTGATGAATTTCTGAAACTTTATATTCTTCGTGCGCTCGTAAGCATCCTGGTAAAGGTTGCGGGCCGACTCCCATTCTTTGTTCTGCTCAAAAAGGAGGCCCAGCTCGTAAACCGGCTCTTCATCATCCGGGGCCAGGGGGATGACCTGCTGCCAGATGCGAATGGCCTTGTCCACGTCCCCCTGATCCTGGTAAATGACCGCCAGCTTCTTGAGCACCGGCACCTGCTTGGGGCCGCCCCGCAACGAAAGGTTATATTCCAGAATGGCCCGGGGAATCAGCCCGAGATCCTCGCAAATCATGGCCAGGTTCCGGTGGAAGGCAGCATCGGAAATTTCTTTCGTTTCGGTCTGCTGGATAAATACTTTGGCCCCCTCCGGGTCGTCCTTCCCCAGAAAAGCCTTCATGGTCGTTAAAATGCTCTCCGCCGTTTCCATGGGAACCTCCGAATCCAAAAGCCTGCTGAAATACTCTTTGCTTCCGGAGAAACAGAAGAAGATCCTTTCAGATTTTCATGAAAGGAAATCGAGGAAGATCTTCTTCATGGGTGCCGGAAAATTGTAAGATTGCCTCCCATAACCGCTGATAGGTTTTTCTTTCAACCGGTATGAACCCATGGGCCAAAATGGAAGAATTCCGTATGTCCAGAAGGGGCCTGAGGTCCATTTCATACGCACGGAAGAACCCTCTGGCCAGGTCGCTCCCCAATTCTCTCAATAATTGGAATGAGGCGTATAAGGGAACTCTGATCCTTGAATCCTCCCTGCTCTGATATTTGATTATGAATTCCTGCCGTAGAGATTCGGGAATCGATCCCGCCTTCACATTCGAGGTATCGATGTCGTAGGATGCCTTCAATTCCCATTGCGCCAGGACTTCTATCCCCCTGTACAGCCTTGCGACCGCGTCATCAAACTTATGTTCGAGCTCTGCCCTCCGCCGGGCATTGGATAGAATATCCCGAAAATACAGGCTGGACGGTTTTTCCCCCTTGAGAAGTTTTTCGAGAAATAATAGGTTGGCTTCCAGATGATTCACCAAACCCTTAATCTCTCTGTTCTCTGAACTTATAGCCGTCATTACCTCCTGGCTCTTAAATAGATGTATTTTAGCCTCGGAGTGTTTGAAGCGGTCCCAAAGGTCGTATCCCACGACCATTTCCCGCAAGGACTTAAAAAGAGGTTTTTGTTCTTTGCTCACCCGGGAAATACATCTTTCCAGCACTTCCGCCGCCGAGGCATAGCGGGCCTTGTTAAAAAGAATGGAAACTTCTTTCTTTTCTGCTGTCGCAATTTGGTCCCAGGGGTTGTCCAGGAACCACATCCTTTCTTTTCCATCCAGGACGACACCCACGCCACCCTTCGACCGTTCATCCCCCCCGACATAACTGTAGCAACAGGATTTTTCAATTGTCGCCAATACCAGGGCAGCGGACATGGTCTTGGTTCCGCCGGTATAATCTACGCAAACATCCTGTGATTCTACTTCCCATTTTTCCAACAGGGCCGGCAAATCCCGGGCCAGTTTGGAATAACAATCCGAAAGCAAATCGGCGTTCGGTGTCATGATCCAGTCATGATGCCGAGGTTTAAAATCGAGATTGGGGAGGATCTCGTCTTCCATCATTTTTTTGGTCTGCTTTGAAATGAAGAAACATATATATTGCGGCTTGGATTTATTTAGGGAAAAAATGATTGGCGACGGAGTGCCCCCCACCGAAACCACCATTGCTTTGAAATGTTTTTCTGGCATTAAATATCCTCCCTAAATTAATCTTGACAAAGAATTATCTTATTTACTCGGTGGGGAGAGAGCATCCTTTAAAACCGGTCTGCCTAAATGTAATTCAGAGTATCCGCCATGAAAAAATCAAGGCCATTCTAAATACAGAAATCATCCAGGAAATCCTCTATCGCTATCAATCCCTGAAGGCGCTCCCTGCTGGAATCCGGCTGGCGAAGGAGGTCATATTGTTGGCCGACAGAATTTTGCCGGTAATGGAAAGGGATCTTGAACTGGCATTGGAGATCCTGGAGTCCCACCCCCAAATTGAAACGCGAGATGCCTTCCATGCCGCCACCATGATCCATAACGGGATCAAAGAGATTATTTCCACCGACCACCATTTCGATCTCATCCCGGGAATCAAAAGAATCGATCCCGGGAAATTCGAATAAA
>JASEHN010000228.1 GCA_030018715.1 Thermodesulfobacteriota bacterium
GCTTTCGCCGGAATGACATAATGAAGGGAATTCTGACTTTTTACGAGTTCATCAACGTTCAATTTCTGAAAATTTTATTAAGCATATTTTAATTTTATCTGTGTTTATCGGTGGTTATCTGTGTCCTAAATTTTCTTTTTTAAGATCTTTCTTTATATCTCTGCGTCCTCCGCGGTGAATGGATTTTGGTTGCGGCTCTGCCGCGCTGTGTTCTCTGTGGCAAAAAATCAAGAATGTTTTTTCAGGGCTTCTACACCGGGTAATTTTTTCCCTTCTAAAAGCTCCAGAAAAGCCCCGCCGGCCGTGGAGATGTAGGTGATCCTGCCAGCCTCACCGGATTTGTGGACGGCCAGATCCGTGTCCCCGCCGCCTACGACGCTAATTGCGCCCGAGCCAACGATGTGCCGGACTAATTCAAAAGTTCCCCGGCTAAAGGGTTCCATCTCGAAAGCTCCCATGGGGCCGTTCCAGAGGACAGTTTTCGCCCCCTGTAAGGCCTCACCGAAAAGCGCGGTAGTGGCCGGACCGATGTCCAGCCCCATCCAATCCTGGGGAATCTCCTGCACCGGGGTGATTCTAATTTGAGCCGATAAGTCGAATCGATCGGCCACAATGCAGTCCACCGGCAGATAAACCTTCACGCCCCGCTCCTTAGCTGTTTTTAAAACATCCTGGGCGGTGCCTATGAGATCTTCTTCCACGAGGGACTTGCCTACACTGAAGCCCATGGACTTAAGGAAAGTAAAGGCCATCCCGCCCCCGATGATAATCTTGTCCACCCGCCAAGCCAAATTTTTAAGGACCTCCAGCTTTCCGGAAACCTTGGCTCCTCCGACAATAGCCACCAGGGGCCGGGCCGGGTCTTCCATCACTTTGTTCAGGTAATGCAGCTCCTCCTTCATCAGGAAACCGGCCGCCGGTTCTTTGAAAAATCTGGTTATGGCCTCTACCGAGGCATGGGCACGGTGGGAAACGGCAAAAGCGTCATTAATATAGCTTTCAGCCAGACGCGCTAAATTCTGGGCAAAAGTCAGGTCGTTTTTCTCTTCTTCCTTGTGAAAACGCAGATTCTCCAGCAACATGACCTCTCCCGGGACCATTGCCAAAGCCATCTTCTCCACTTCCGGCCCAATACAATCCGGCGCCAGTTTTACTTCTTTTTTCAAAAGATCGCTAAGCCGGCGAGCAACCGGCCCCAAGCTATATTGGGCTTCCGGCTTTCCTTTTGGCCGGCCAAGATGGGAGGCCAGGATAACTTTAGCCCCCTGTTTTAAGGCATGATTAATGGTCGGCAGGGCCGCCTGAATGCGTGAATCGTCAGTTACGTTTCCTTTTTCGTCCATGGGCACGTTGAAATCTACCCTTATGAAAACTCTTTTCCCCTGGATGTTCAGTTGATCGATGCTTTTAAAATCCATGGCGCTCCTCCTCCCTTCCAGAGCATCAGATCGATAAAACTTAAAACAATCATAGGGTTTCTTCCATAACAAAGTCAATGCCTTTCTTGGCTGGCCACCTCCCAGTTTATTCGCCCCTCTCTTCCTTCCTCCCCATCAATTTCCACACCCTTTCCCACATCCCTTACCCCCCTTTCCTCCCTCATCATCCCATTTGCGGAATTTCAAGTGAAATAAAAATTTCTTGACTTCGCCGGAAAAATCTATTAAAAGCAGGGGGGGGGAATTTTCCTTCCATTCCATCTTCCACTTACTTTTCAAAGAAAGGAGAAAGGGTCTATGGACGGGTACACCGGAAGCATTCTGCGAGTTAACCTGACGAAGCGAGAGTTCAAAGAAGAACCATTAAAGCCCAAGATAGCCCGGGATTACATCGGGGGAACTGGCCTGGGAAACCGGATCATCTACGATGAAGTCCCCCCTTCCACGGACCCCTTGAGCCCGGAGAACAAAATCGTCTTTGCCACCGGTCCGGTGACCGCCACCAATTACCCTTCCGGTGCCCGCTATCAGATTTGCTTTAAATCTCCCCTGACCGGTATCCTCTGCGACGCCAGCTCCGGAGGGTATTGGGGAGCGGATTTAAAACGGGCGGGTTACGACGCCCTGATTGTTGAGGGGGCTTCTGCCGACCCTGTATACCTGTGGATCCGCAACGGCAAAATTGAGTTCCGCAACGCCTCCCATCTCTGGGGCCAGGATGCCCTGAAAGTACAGGAGACCATCCAGAGGGAAATCGGGGACGAGAGAATCCGGGTGGCCTGTATCGGCCCGGCGGGAGAGAAAAAGGTTCTCCTCTCCTGCATCATCAACGACGAAGGACGGGCCCCCGGTCGCGGCGGCAACGGGGCCATTTTGGGGGCGAAAAAACTAAAGGCTATCGCGGTTCGCGGAAACGGCGCTTTTCCCATACATAATCCGGAAATATATAATGCCCTCTGCAAGAAGATCGCCAAAGGCAACGCCACGTCGCCAGCCATAGCCAACATGCGGGAATACGGCACTGCCCAGGTGCTGGACAACCTCTGGTCCATGGGCGACATTCCCGTTAAAAACTGGCAGCTTGGTCTCTGGGAGGAAGGCTGCAAGAACCTGGGGGGAAAGAAGATGAAGGAAACAATCCTGATTCCCCATACAGCTTGCTACCGGTGCACCATTGGCTGTTCCCGCTGGGTGAAGATCGACGAAGGGCCCTACAAGATGGATGGGCCCGGTCCGGAATATGAGACACTGGCAGCCTTAGGCACGATGTGCCTCATCGACAACCTGAATGCGGTTTCCTTTGCCAACGACCTCTGCAACCGTTACGGCATCGACACGATCTCAACGGGCGTGTCCATCGCCTTCGCCATGGAAGCTTATGAAAAAGGATTAATCAAGAAAGAAGATACTGGCGGTATGGAACTAAAGTGGGGCGATGCCCAGGCTATGATCGCCATGGTGCACCAGATCGGGAAAAACGAGAAGCTGGGCGCAATCCTGGGACAGGGAGTCAAACGGGCTGCTGAAAAATTAGGTGGCGATTCCTGGAAGTACGCTGTGCACGTCAAAGGTATGGAGAGCCCCATGCACGACCCGCGCACCTTCTTCAGCATGGGCTTGACGTACGCAGTGGGCCCGAGGGGAGCCTGCCATCTGCATGGCCACTCCCCACTCTGGGAGGGCGTTCAAGACCCGGTTCCCGAATGGGGTCTTAAAGGCACCTATCCCCTTTTCCAGAGCGAGGGAAAAGGCAACGTGGTCAAACTCTCCCAGGATTACACGGCCGTGGTCAATTCCATGGTCTCTTGCTATTTCCTTACCTTCATTCTAAAACCTTCAGACCTGGCCGCTGTTTTGACGGCAGCTACGGGCACGAAATACACCGCCAACAGCCTGCTTAAAGTCGGGGAACGGATCATGGCCCTACACCGGGCTTACAATAATCGCTGCGGGATCAGCCGCAAAGATGATATTCTGGCCCCCCGCCAGATGCAACCGACCAAAGAGGGAGGTAATGCCGGAAAAGTTCCGGATATGGAGGTCATGATCAAAGAATTTTATAAGGCCAGCGGCTGGACCCCCAGCGGCAAACCCTCGCGGAAGACGCTCGAATCCCTCGGCCTCAAGGATGTTGCTCGGGATCTCTACGGGCCAAAGAAAAAATAGAGGCTCAGGGAATCGCGGATAATTAACCTGAATCCTGCCGGCCACCTTCCGCCAAGACCTTTTGGCCGCAGAGAACGCAGAGGTAACTTAAAAATCGCCAGGCGCATAGCGCTAATAGGAGTTACATCTTGAACCCTGTACCTTGCGCCTTGCGCCTTACGCCTTACGGTATCTTATACTAATATCTCTGCCTTCTCCGAGACCTTTGCGGCCAATAATCATTATGGATGAAAAACCCACGCCCGAAGCGCCCCTTCTTCCCTATCCGATAGGAAAATTGCCCCAAGAAGAGCTTTCCAGATTGCTTGCCCGTTACACTAAACGCGACCAGCGGGTAGTCGTAATGCCGGGCATCGGAAAGGATGCCACGGTTATCTCCTTTCCAGATCGATACCTGGTGGCCAAAACCGACCCCATCACCTTTGCCACCGACCAGATCGGCTGGTATGCTGTCCAGGTCAATGCCAATGACGTTGCTGTCATGGGAGGGATTCCCCGCTGGTTCCTGGCCACCCTGCTTCTGCCCGAAGGAAAGACGGGCTTGGCGGAAGTGGAGGACATCTTTGCCCAGATCGCTGAAGCCTGCAAAGAATTAGGTGTTGTACTCTGCGGCGGGCACACGGAGATTACTTACGGACTTGACCGCCCGGTAATCGTTGGCCAGATGTTGGGAGAGGTGGAGAAGGAAAAATTGGTTGTGCCTGAACACGTCCTCCCGGGAGACGACATCATCCTCACCAAAGGGATTGCTATCGAGGGCACGGCTCTCATCGCCAGGGAGAGAGGGGAGTTGGCCGGCCAGGTAGGCGCGGATTTCTTGGAGCAATGCCGCAGCTTTCTAAAGGCGCCGGGCATCAGCGTTGTCCGGGATGCCCGTATTGCCAACGCTTCGGCTGTGATCCATGCCATGCACGACCCAACGGAAGGAGGGCTGGCTACGGGGCTTCATGAACTGGCCACTGCGGCTGAGGTGGGTATGCTGCTTGAGATGGAAAAAATACTCATCTTCCCTGAGACGGCCCTTTTATGCCAAAAGCTTGGTTTGGATCCCTTAGGGTTGATTGCCTCGGGTGCGCTTTTAGTGGTGGCCCCGACAGGGGATTCGGCCAAGGTCATTGCGGCCCTTAAGAGGGAAGGAATTCCCGCTGCGGTGATCGGAAAAGTCCAGGAAAGGGAGAAGGGAGTCAAGCTGATCAGGCAGGAAAAGGTTGAAGATTTACCTTTTTTTAGCAGGGATGAAGTAACCAAATTGTTTACCAGGAATGAATCATGAGCGGAATCGTTACGCGGTATAAAAATAAAAAGTTCGTAAAGGAGAGGGTGGAACTGGACGGCCATGCTTACGACAACTGCACTTTCGTCGAATGCCTGATCGTCCTCGAGAAAGGCCAGACCGAGATAAAAAACTGCGTTTTTCAAAAGTCCCGCCTTATGCTTTTGGGGCAGGCTCTGCAAATTGCCAAGGTCCTCAAGAATTTTATCGGTGAGAAACCCCTGAAAGTTCTGGATTTTGCCGAACCGGGGATTTTCGGAAATAAAAAAACATTAGCCACAGAGGACACAGAGATCACAGAGGCCGCAGAAAATGTCAAAGAAATTTCCAAGCACCAAATCCCAAATTCCAAATAAAATCCAAATTAGAAATTATCAACAGCCAAATCTAACAAACAGGAAAGAAAATCTTGTTTAATTAGAAATCTTTCGAATCACAGAGTTTAGGATTTCGAGTTTTGATGATGTAAATTTATTTGGAATTTGGTGCTTGTTATTTGGTGCTTCAAATTTATTCTCTGCGTTCTCTGTACTACTAAGGTTCAATTTCTGAAAATTATATTAAGAGCTTATCCGTAAATAATATCTTGTGGTGAAAGATACGTTCATGATACA
>JASEHN010000229.1 GCA_030018715.1 Thermodesulfobacteriota bacterium
CATCAAAGACTTGATCTGTACGCGTGGGGTGCGCACCACCTGCGGCTCCCATATATTGGAAAATTTTATCCCTACCTACGATGCTACGGTCATTGAAAATTTGAAAGAGGCAGGGGCTGTCATTGTAGGCAAGGCAAATATGGACGAGTTTGCCATGGGTTCTTCCACGGAAAACTCCTTTTTCGGTCCCACCCGTAATCCTTGGGATATGGAAAGAATTCCCGGTGGTTCCAGTGGGGGATCGGCCGCGGCTGTAGCGGCGGACGAATGCATTGTCTCCCTGGGATCGGACACCGGAGGCTCCATCCGCCAGCCGGCTTCCTGCTGCGGAGTCGTAGGTGTCAAACCGACCTATGGCCGGGTCTCCCGTTATGGCCTGGTGGCTTTCTCTTCTTCTCTGGATCAGATTGGCCCGTTCAGCAAAGATGTGCAGGATGCTGCCCTTTTACTTCAGGCTATTTGCGGTCATGATTTCCGTGATTCGACATCTGCAAATGTGCCCGTCCCTGACTTTACGAAAGCTTTGGTCGATAATATCCGGGGGATGGTTCTGGGAATACCAAAAGAATGTTTCCGGGAAGGCCTTGACCCGGAAGTGGAATCGGCTTTTCGAGAAGCCGTCCGCACCCTGGAAAAATTGGGGGCCAAAACTGTGGAAGCATCTCTTCCCCACAGTGAATATGCCCTGGCCGTTTATTACATAATTGCCCCGGCTGAAGCCAGCTCCAACCTGGCCCGGTATGACGGGGTAAAATACGGATTTCGGGCCAAGGGAGGCTTCGATCTTATGGAGATGTACAAAGAAACCCGCTCGCAGGGATTCGGAGCGGAAGTCAAGCGGCGCATCATGCTCGGCACCTATGCCCTTTCCGCGGGATATTACGAGGCGTATTATCGCAAAGCTGCTCAGGTCCGGACGTTGGTCCGGCAGGACTTTGAAAAAGCCTTGGCCAAGTGTGATGTGCTTTTAACCCCCACCGCCCCAACGCCGGCTTTCAAGTTGGGGGAAAAGGTGGATGACCCCTTGCAGATGTATCTTTCTGACATCTTCACTATCCCCTGCAATCTGGCCGGATTGCCGGGACTTTCTATCCCCTGCGGATTCAGCAAGCAAGGGCTGCCCATCGGCTTGCAAATCCTGGCCAATCATTTCCAGGAAGAAAAGATGCTGCACGCGGCCTATGCCTACGAACAGAATACCGAACACCATCTGCGCAAACCGGCGTTATAAACGGAGTGAAACATGGAATATGAACCGGTCATCGGCTTAGAGGTACATGCCCAGCTTTTGACCCAAAGCAAAATTTTCTGCAATTGCTCAACTCGTTTTGGCGAAGAGCCCAATACCCTTACCTGCCCTGTCTGTACTGGTTCCCCGGGAAGTCTGCCGGTTCTGAACAAAAAAGTTGTGGAGTACACTTTGCGGGCGGCTCTGGCTACGCATTGCCAGATCGCCCCTTATAGTTTATTTGCCAGGAAAAACTATTTCTATCCCGATCTTCCCAAAGGGTATCAAATTTCCCAGTATGAACTTCCTTTGACTGTGGATGGCTATATAGATATCCAAATTGATAGTCAAAAGAAGCGCATCGGCATCATTCGCATCCACATGGAAGAAGACGCCGGAAAGCTTATCCACGACCTTTCTTCAGAGCAGGGATCCCATAGTTACGTGGATTTTAACCGCACCGGAGTTCCTTTGATCGAGATCGTGAGCGCTCCGGATATCCGCTCGTCGGAGGAAGCGAGCGCTTACCTCCGAAAGCTTCGGGCCATTCTGATGTTCCTGGACATCTGCGATGGAAACATGGAAGAAGGGAGTTTTCGCTGCGATGCCAATATTTCCCTCCGTCCTACAGGGCGGAAGGCCTTCGGAGTTAAAACCGAAATCAAAAACATAAACTCTTTTCGCAATGTCCAGCGGGCTCTGGAATTCGAGATTCGCAGGCAAACCGCCCTCCTCGATCAGGGGGAAGAAGTCCTTCAGGAAACACGCCTCTGGGATGCTGGCAAAGGAGTCACTATTTCCATGCGCGGCAAGGAAGAAGCCCACGACTACCGGTATTTTCCCGACCCGGACCTGGTTCCTCTCCTCATTAATCCCCCATGGATCGAAGAGATCCGGGCCACCCTGCCTGAGTTGCCGGAGGCCAAAAAAGAACGTTTCATCCGCGAATACGGGATTCCGGAGTACGACGCCGAAATTTTAACAACCTCCAAGTCTCTGGCCAATTACTACGAATCCTGCTTGGGCCATTACCCCAAGCCCAAAATCGTCAGCAACTGGATCATGTCCGAGCTTCTGCGGGAGCTCAAGAAGGATGACCGGGAAATCGAAGAATGCCCGGTTCCGGCCCTCCACCTGTCAGAAATGCTCAAACTCATCGATGAAGGGATTATCAGCGGCAAGATCGCCAAAAGTGTTTTCGAAGAAATGTACCATAGCGGAAAACGAGCCTTAGAGATCGTTCGCGAAAAAGGCCTGGTTCAGGTGTCCGATTCGGCGGAAATTGAAAAAATTGTTGGAGAGGTTCTTTCCGCGAACCCTGAAAAGGTCGAGGCTTACCGCAAAGGGAAAGAAAAGCTCTTTGGCTTTTTCGTCGGCCAGGTGATGAAAGCCACCCAGGGAAAAGCCAACCCGCAAATGGTCAACGAGCTTCTTAAAAAGAAATTATAAAAAAAGACAGGGCGGAGTATAGGGGGAGTAAGAATTATGCACTACCTCCTATGCCCTACACCCTATTTTTATCGGGCATTCACTTTGTATCTTTTACCCCAACGCTGGCTTATTCTGATCACCCTGAATGCGGTATATTTTTTCGTCTACTTCCACCGCATTTCCACCGCTGTTTTGGCCCCATATTTAATGGAGGCTTTCTCCGCCTCAGCTACCAGCCTGGGAGGAATGTCCTCCGCCTATTTTTACCCTTACGCCCTGAGCCAACCTCTGGTGGGTTTCCTCACCGACCGGTGGGGGGCCAGAAAGGTTGTAACCCTTTCCACGGTGATTGCTTTCATGGGAGCGCTCCTCTTCGGGTGGGCCCCTACTCTTCTCTTCGCCACTGTGGGGCGAGCGATGATTGGCCTCGGCGCTGGCGGAGTTTTCGTTCCCGCCCTGAAGGTCTTACTTCCCTGGTTTGGTCCTAAAGCCTTCGCCCAGATGAATGTGCTACTCCTGGCCACCGGCAATGTCGGGGCGATAGTCGCTTCCACCCCCTATGCCTGGTTCATTCAGCAAATAGGCTGGCGTAATTCCTTTTTTTTCATCGGCGGCCTTACGTTTCTTTTTGCCGTTCTTTCCTGGGCCTGCATCCGGGATTTTCCATCAGGCTATGGCCGGGAGATTGTCGCAGCCAAGGAGCTTCGCCCTTCCATAATCGGAAGCTTTGCTGATACTTTGAAAAACCGCTTTTATTTGGTCATGGCCGCCCTTTTCTTCACCTATGCCGGCCCTTTCTCCACTTTCCAGGGCCTCTGGGGCTATCCCTTTCTCATCGATGTTTTTAAGTACGATAAGCTTCAGGCCAGCAACCTACTTATGACTATCGCTCTGGGGGCCATCCTGGGTGGCCCTTTCCTCGGTTACCTGGCGGATAAAACTTTTGCCAAGAGCAGGCGAACCCTGCTTTCTCTCAGCATCGGCGTGCAATTCCTGAATTGGTCTGGCATCGTTTTTCTGGGACCTTCCCTGGGATATTTCTCTTTGTCGCTGATCTTTTTCCTCATGGGCATGACCCTGTCCGGGACGCTTTCCCTGATCTGGTCGATCGTCCAGGAAATATCGCCGCAGGAAAGGCTGGGCACGGTCATGGGTCTGCTCAATCCTGCTCCCTTTCTGGGGGTAGCCATATTCCAACCGCTTACCGGTTATTTGATGGATCGCGTAGGGAAGATCGGAGGGGCTTTTCCCCTTGAAGCCTACCAGCACGCCTTTGGCTTTTGCCTGTTTTCCATCTCCATTTCCCTGGTCATTTCATTCTTTTTGATCCGCACGAAAGATAGGGGGTAAAAAGCGAATGCGGAAAATAACTGGATGTATTTTCTTTTTCTTAATTTTCCAATTTTTTTTCATCTCTCCTGAGCCATCCATAGCCCAGTCCCCAAAGGGGCAAATTAAAGGTTATCTTCTGCGCGGAGTCGAAAAGGGACTCAATCTGGAAGAAAAGGCGGCGGTAGAAGAGCTTCTGAAGGCTGTGGAACTCGACCGGGAAAACCCGATCGGCTATGCCTACCTGGCCATGGCTTATCTTTTCTTCTACGAGATCAGTTTCGAAGAGAAGGAAAAAAAGGAAAAGGAAACATCTCTATTGCAAGCTGTTGAAGATGCCCAGGCCCGCGCAGAGAAAAAAATTGAGAAGGATTCTAAGGACGCTGAGGCCTATTTTTCCATGGCCATGGCCAAGTTGATCAAAAATCGCTGGGAGATCATTAGTAAGAACTACTTCCGGGCCTTGCGGGAGGCGCAAAACGCCATGGATTTCCTGGAGAAGACGCGGGAACTGGACCCGGGAAATCATGACGTCTATTACCTGGCGGGCGTGCTCCATTACCACCTGGCCCAACTTTCCGGCCCGGCTCGCTTAATTACTTCTTTGGTCATCGCTTCTGGCGATCGCGAAAAGGGTATTAAAGAATTAGAGCTAGCCTCAGAGAAAGGGCACCTTCTGAAAGATTTGGCTCAATTCCATCTTGTTTCGGTGTATTCCGGTTATGAAAAGCAACCGGCTCGCGCTTTGCCTATGGCCAGGCGATTAAAGGCAAAATATCCCAGCAATTACAATTTATCCTTTGCCCTGGCCAATGTCTTCTCGGATCTCGGCCACATTGAAGAAGCTCTATCCGTGGCTCTGGAAATTGAAAACGGAATCAAGTTGGGAATTTCCCCCTACCGGCCCGAACTCCGGCCCCGTTATCAACAACTCTTGGGGAAAATCTATCTCGACAAGGGTGAATATGATAAAGCCGCAGAATATTTAAAAATGGCTCTGAAGAATACTGCGCCCTACAATGCCCAGGTAAGGGCCTGGGCTCTGGTTCGCCTGGGTATGATCCACGATATCCGGAAAGAAAGAAAATTGGCCGAGGAATACTACCAAAAGGCCCTGGAGATTGAAGGGGCAGAGGGTTTAGCCCAGCGTGCGGCCAAAGAATATCTGGACGCCCCCTATGTCTCACCCAAGCGGAAATAAAAAAAATCATTGCAAAATGGTAAATTAGCCACAGAGGGCACAGAGATCACAGAGTTTTAAAACCATGATTAAGAAAAAGTAAAGAATATGTCAAACGTCTAAAGTGATCCAGCTGCAGGCTACACTAAAGTTGAAAAAAGGAATTTCCTATACAATTCAATTAATCAAGGAGGGATAAGTATGAAAAAAGAGAGTATTCCTTTTGGACGAGCCATGGGATTCAAGGTGGCCTTTTGCAATGCCCTGGCCATTGATTTCTCCCAGGCCAAACGAATGATCTGGGTTT